>DASVUA010000126.1:0-4118 GCA_036387295.1 Thermoanaerobaculia bacterium
GACCACCAGTTGCAGGCTCGTGAGCGCCTGTCGCGCGTCGCCCGCGGACGTGGCGGCGACGAAGTCGAGTGCCGCGTCGTCGATCGCGATTCCGAACGTTGCGACGCTCGGATGCTCCATCGCCCGCCGGAGAATCGTCAGCACCTGCTCGCGCTCAAGCGCCGGAATCACCACCACTTTCGAGCGAGAGAGCAGCGCGGAATTCACTTCGAACGACGGGTTCTCGGTGGTCGCGCCGATCAGCACGATGTCGCCCGCTTCGACGTAGGGGAGAAAGGCGTCCTGCTGCGCTTTGTTGAAGCGATGAATCTCGTCGATAAAGACGATCGTTTTCGAGCCGCGCGTCTGGCGCGAGCGCCGCGCTTCTTCCATCAGCGCCTTGATGTCTTTGATCGAGCTCGAGGTAGCGGAGAACGTCACGAACCGCGCACGCGTGGTTTTCGCGATGATTCGCGCGAGCGTCGTTTTTCCCGAACCGGGCGGACCCCAGAAAATCATCGACGGGATGCGGTCGCTGTTGATCGCGTTGCGCAGGAAGCGCTTCTCGCCGAGGAGCTCTTCGAGTCCGACGATGTCCTCGAGGCTCTTGGGACGGAGACGCTCGGCGAGCGGAACGTCATCGCCGGCCGGCTTTTCGGCCGGGGCGAAGTCGTCGTCGCCGAAGAGCGACCCGCTCATTTGCAGAGCAATCCGAAATCGAGGTTGCCCCCCGAAACGACGATTGCCACCGGCCCCTTGACCTTCACCTTGCCGCTCAGCAGCGCGGCAATCCCGAGCGCGCCGGTCGGTTCGATGACCATCTTCGTCCGGTACATCGCCCATTTCGTGACGTTGAGCAGAACCTCGTCGTCGACGCTGACGACGTCGCGGACGAGCTCGCGGATGATGGCGAAATTGCGCGTGCCGAGGGCGAGGGTGCGCGCGCCATCGGCAATCGTGTTCGGCGGCTCGATCGCGACGATCTCCCCTTTGAGGAACGACTGCTCGCCGTCGTTGCCGGCGGCCGGTTCGACGCCGTAGACCTCGAGCGGCTTGACGGACATGGCGCCGACGGCGGTTCCTGACAAGAGGCCGCCGCCGCCGAGGGGAGCGATGATCGCCGAGACGTCCGGCCACTCCTCGGCGATCTCCAGTCCCACGGTGCCGGCGCCGGCGATGATGTGCTCGTGGTCGAACGGCGGGATGACGGCGGCGCCGGACTGTTCGGCCAGCTCGCGTGCAACCGTGTCGCGGGTAGCCGAGGTGACGCCGGCGCGGACGACGGTCGCGCCGTACGCCTCGGTCGCCTCCACTTTCGACATGACGGAGTTTTCCGGCATGACGATGGTCGCCTTCATGCCGAGCAGCCGCGCCGCGAGCGCGACGCCCTGCGCGTGATTGCCGGAGGAGAATGCGACGACGCCGCGGGCGCGCTGCTCGTCGTCCAGTTGCAGCAGCGCGTTCATCGCGCCGCGGATCTTGAACGAGCCGGCCCGCTGCAGATTTTCGCATTTCAGCCGCACCTCGACGCCTGCGCGCTCGGAGAGCGAGCGGCTGGTCACGAGCGGCGTGCGATGAATCCAGGGACGAAGACGGTCGGCGGCGGCGCGGATGGTGCGGATGTCGACGGCGTTGCTGGCGTTTGGTGAAGTCACCCGGCGTAGTATAAACTGCCGTCGATTCTCTGATTTTAAAGGCACATATCGTCGGCGGAACAGTGCCGGCAACAAGGCATCTTCGGGTTGGAGGTTGGGGTTATGTGGAGATGGGTTACCCGCGGCCTGGTTCTCACCTTCGTGGCGCTGCTTGCGCCGCTTCTGTTTGCACAAACACAGACGTTCATTGGTGATGTCGATGCGCCCGATCCGGCGCGCACGCATTCCGGGATGATCATCGTCAAAGGTTGGGCTCTCGATCAGAACCTGCTCACGCGCATCGAGCTATGGGTCGACGATCAGTACCAGCACAACGCGATCCTCTATCTGCCGCGCATCGACATCGTCGAAGCGCTGCCTGACTGGCCCGGTATCCACGGCGCGCGTCCCGGTTTCATCACCGGATTCTCGGCCAACCGGTTCACGAATGGCCCGCACACGATCGAGCTGCGCGCCTACAACAGCAACGGCGACGTGCATTTCCTCGGACGCCGGACGATCCAGATCAACAACACGATCAATCAGGCGCCGTTCGGCTTTCTCGACATCCCTGGTGCCGGTCCGATCGCCAACGTCTCGGGCGCGTTCCCGGTGCTCGGCTGGGCCGCGGATCTCGACGGCATCCAGCGCGTCGAGGTGCTGATCGACGACGGCATTCTGCAGAGCGCGATGCACGGCGATCCTCGTCCGGACGTCGGGGGCACGTTCCCTGACTTTACCGGCGCGATGTTCAGCGGGTACGTTGCGAACATCGACAGCACGCGCATTCAGAACGGCGTGCACGTCCTCACCGTCCGCGCGATCGACCGCCTCGGCGTCTCGAACCTGATCGGGCGCCGCACGGTGCAGGTCATCAACAACAACAACTTCCTCCGCCCCTTCGGCTTCATCGACGAGCCGCAGCGCGACGCCGTTCTGTACGGCACCAACTGCGGTGAGGGCGCCGGTCCGGGTCCCATCTCCCCGCCGGTCACCCCGGGCGAGCACATCACGCCGGTCCGCGGCTGGGCTCTCGATCTCGGCACGCGCCAGGACACCGGCCGTGTGGCGTACGCGGAGCTCCTGGTCGACGGCGTACGCTGGCTTTCGACCGATGATTGCGGTGTCGTCGCCGGCCAATACGCGAACTGCTATGGCCTGCCGCGGTACGACGTGCAGCGGTATTACCCGACCTTCCCCGATTCGCCGCGCGCCGGTTTCCTCTTCACGCTCGACGTCGGTGCGCTGTTGAATCTCGGCGTCCGGCCGGGTCATCACCGTCTCTCCGTGCGCGTCGGTGATCGCGATCAGACGTTCATGGAGTTGCCGAACAACGACGGCATCCCGGTGTTCTTCCAGTGTGTCGATGACGAGGACTTTGATTTCGCCGGCTTCGGCTTCATCGAGTTCCCGAACGTGATGGATTACATCGGCGGCACAGTCGTCTTCCGCGGCTGGGCGCTCGAGGATCAGTCGAACATCGCCGCGGTGGAAGTGATCGTCGACGGCAACTTCGTCGGCACCGCGCAGTACGGCTTCCCGCGCGCCGACGTCGGCGACCAGTACCCGCACATCATCAACTCCGACAACTCCGGCTGGTCGTTCACGTTCGACACGCGCCTGCTGTCGAACGCCCGCCATCGCCTGACGGTCCGCACGGTCGACTCGCAGGGCAACCGCAGCGAGATCGGTTCGGTCGACTTCTACGTCGCGAACAACAACCCGCAGCCCGCCGCTGAGGAATCAGTCGACTTCTAAGCCTTAACCCTTTGCACAACGAAAACGGCCCGGCGCAAGCCGGGCCGTTTTGTTTATGGCCGAGACAGTGTGCGTCAGGGGTTCGGCTGAGTGAACGACTGTGGGCTCGACTGAGTGGTCAGGAACGTGTCGTAGAAGTAGTACATGCTCCCGTCGAGTTTCGCCGTGACGTACCACTTCCAGTTGCCCGCCGGCTGCGGTCCGGGGATGAACGTCGAGCACTCGTTGTTCGAGTCCGGAACGCCGCTGCCGCTGTCGTGGCACGGCATGCCAGCGCGTGACAGCGTCCAGTTCGACGGCTCCGTGCTGCCAAAAGCCCAGTATTTGTAATAGATCGAATAGGTGATCGGGTACGGCTGGCGATCGATGTCGCGGCCGCTCTTCCAGCGGACCGTGTACGAGTTGCCGACGTTCGTGCCGCTCGGGTACACCGGCGTCGGCTCGAGGGGTCGTGGCGGCTGACTGAGGCCGATACCTTCCACCCCATTGGGGCCGACCGCGAGGTTCCGGTAAACGGGAACGTTGGGCGTTCCCCAGTAGGCGTTGTTGTCCCACGTGTATAGGTCCCAATACGAATAGCCGGTCGATCCGTACGCGAAATGAGAGAAAAGGAACGCCTGGACGGGATTCCCGTACGCGTCGTTGTACGACCCCGTCATGACGCTCGCGCAGTCGGTCGTCTGTCCCGCGGGACAGATCAGCACAGCCGACTGGCCTGCCGGACGATTGATGAAGTACGAGCCGTTA
>DASVUA010000127.1:0-4765 GCA_036387295.1 Thermoanaerobaculia bacterium
CGATCCGGAAGCGATTCACGCCGGCGCGGATCTCGTCGCCGGCGCGAACTTTCGTGTTGCGCGCCGGGAGCGTGTTGAGGAACGTTCCGTTGCGGCTGCCGAGGTCGCGGACGCGGACCGTGCCGTCCTCGTCGCGGAGGACCTCGAAATGACGGCGGGAGAGAAACTCGTCGGGAACGCGCACGTGTCCGTCGC
This sequence comes from Thermoanaerobaculia bacterium, assembly GCA_036387295.1. GTDB lineage: Bacteria > Acidobacteriota > Thermoanaerobaculia > Gp7-AA8 > Gp7-AA8 > QHVT01. Next base: position 196 of record DASVUA010000127.1, read on the forward strand.
GTCCAACCACCAGACCGCCCGGCGGGATCTCGAACTCCTGTCCGGCGAGCGGCCCTTCGACGCAGGCGAGGACCACCCGCGTCGCGGCCGTGGCCTGCGCCGTCCGGGCGTCGCGCAGCTTTGCCGCGAGTGCCGACTCGTCGATCACCGACGCGTTGTCGAGCGTGATCGGCTCGACCGGCAGGCCCGGCTCGTCGGTCGGTTCGATGCTCACGAGCGCCGAGCCGACGCGCAGAAGATGCACGCCCTCTTCGATGGTCGCCTCGTCGATCGGCTGACCGTCGAGAAACGTCCCCATGTGCGAATCGGCGTCGCGCACCACCAGCGTTTCACCGCGGACCGAGACCGAGCAATGGCGGATCGACAGCTCCGCCTCGTCGAGCTCCACATGCGACCCTTTGCGGCCGATCCAGAGCGGATGTTCGTGAATCGTGAACACCGTATTGAGCGACTCGTTCGCGCCGCGCGCCACGATGCGCACCGAGCGTGGCCGCGACGCGGCGAGCATCGGCTGGTTGCCGCGCGTCGGCGGCGCGTCGGCGGCCTCGGCGACGCGGTACGGCTTCATGTCGATCTCCCGGATCTGATCGACGTCGACCATCCGGGCGAGCACCGCCGCCTTGCTGCCCGAAAGCCACTCGCCGCAATGGCAGGTGGCGATCGAGTTCGGCAGCCGCACCGCAATGACGCCCGGCACGTCATACGACTGGCCGCACTTCGGGCAGCGGATGAGAGGCATGCGCGCGATCATAGCAGCGCCAACTGCTATCATCCGCCCCGTCCATATGCCCGCCGGAGAAGAGAAGGAATCGACCGTCCGCTTCGGACTCCGCTCGAAGTTCGTCCTCGCCTTTGCCGTGCCGACCGTGATCATCGCGGTCGTGCTGCTGCTGCTCGAGCAATCGCTCGTGCGCCGGTCGATGATTGCGCAGACCGTCGAGCAGGGAGCCGCGATCGCGCAGACGATCGAATCGACGGCCGGCTATTACGTGATTTCCGGACGCACCGGCGATCTCAAGCAGATCGTCACCGCGCTCGGCAGGAACAGCTCGATCGCGTATGCCGAGTTTCGCGACGCCGCGGGCGGGGTGATGGCGGCGAGCGCTCAGGACGTGCCGGCGTCGCTCGTCGACCGGAAGCTGCAGCGCGACCGCGGCGAGCTGGCGGGCGACCGCCTTCACGTCTACACCGTGCCGTTTTACGAAACGGCGGCCGACGCGACGGCGGCGAGTGCCACGCCGAAAGGGTACTTTCGTCTCCTCCTCAACGAATCGCAGGCCGATCTGGCGCTCAGCGCGCTGCGCAACTGGAACCTCGCCGTCACCGCGCTCATCCTCGCGCTCGCGACGCTCGCCGCCTGGTACGGCTCGCGGCTCCTCGTGACTCCGGTGCTCGCCCTCGTCGCCACCGCGCGCCAGATCGCCAAAGGCGACCTGACCCAGCGTGCGAACGTCGGCACGGCCGACGAGATCGGCACGCTCGGCGAGGCGTTCAACGCCATGGCCACGCAGCTCGAGCGCACCGTGCGCAACCTCGTGCAGTCGCAGGCGAAACTCAAATCGGTCATCGAAACCGTCGAATCGCGTTCGCAGATGGTGATCAACCGGGTCGACGAGCAGCGCGCCATCATCGACGACACCTACGACTCGATCGACCACCTCAACAACGGCGTCCGCAAGATCACGGACAACGTCGAAGCGCTCTCCGCATCGTCGGAAGAAACGTCGTCGTCGATGCTGCAGATGGTCGCCTCGATGGAGGAAGTGAGCCGCCACACCGACACTCTCTGGAGCTCGGTCGAAGACACCGCCTCCGCCACCAATCAGATGGTCTCGTCCATCAACGAAGTGGACCAGAACGCGTCGTATCTCGCGAACTTCGTCACCGACACCTCGTCCTCGATGGTCGAGATGTCGGCGTCGATCGCGCAGGTCGAAGCCAACGCCGCCCGTTCGTACGATCTCGCGCTGGCCGTGGCCGACGCCGCCGAATCGGGGATGCGTGCGGTGCGCGAGACGATCGAAGGAATGGAGCAGATCCGGCAGTCCGTCATCGAGGCGAACTCCGTCGTCGCGCGTCTCGGCGATCGCTCGATCGCCATCGGCAAGATCCTGAACGTCATCGAAGACGTGGCCGAACAGACCAACCTTCTCGCGCTCAACGCCGCGATTCTCGCCGCGCAGGCGGGGGAGCATGGAAAAGGCTTCTCGGTCGTCGCCGCCGAGATCCGCGAGCTTTCGGAGCGCACCGCCTCATCGACGCGCGACATCGCCAACCTCATTCGCGCCGTGCAACAGGAAGTCGAGAACGCGCTCAGTGCGACCGCCGCCGGCTCTTCGCTCGTGGAGAACGGCGTGTCGCTCTCGCACGAGGCAGGCAAAGCGCTCAACAACATTCTCGAGTCGGCCGCAAAGTCGTCGAGCATGGGAAAAGAGATCGCCGCCGCCACGCGCGAGCAGGCCGTCGGCAGCGAGACCGTCACGCGTGCGGTCGATCGCCTGCAGTCGATGGTCGGCCAGATCAACTCCGCCACGGGTCAGCAGGCGCAGGGCTCCGAGCACATCCTGCGCGCGGTGGAGTCGATGCGCGAAGTGACCAAGTACGTGCGGCAGGCGATGGTCGAGCAGAAGTCGGGCTCGTCGATGATCTCCGCCGCCGCCGAGCGGATGATCGAGATGATCCATGAGATCTTCCAGGTCGCGGCGAACCAGTCGGCGGAGAGCGAGAAGATCGTCGCCACGATGCAGCAGGTGCGCGCGATCGCCGACGGCAATCGCAGCACGGCGGGCGACATGAGCAACGCCATCACGCTGCTCAACGACGCGGTGCGCGGCCTCGACGACGAAGTGCGCAAGTTCCGCGTCCGCGGATGAGGAGCGGTGCGGAAGGCGCGCTCGCCGTGCTCCATTACAATCAGCGAGTGCCGGACCTTCGCCTCATCACGTTTCGCATCGGTCCCGAGACGTTCATCCTCGACATCATGGCCGTGCGCCAGATCGTTCCGTACAGCGGGACGACCTCGGTGCCGACCGCGCCGCGGTTCGTCGAAGGGATCATCGTCCTGCGCAACGAAGTCATCCCGGTGATCGACCTCCGCACGCGCCTCTATCCGCGGATGGAAAAAGCCGAGCAGCCGCTGATTCTCATCACGCACACCAGCGCCGGGATGATCGGCCTCAAAGTCGACGAAGTGCGGCGCATCGTCACCGTCTCGACCGATTCGTTTCTCCCGCCGCCGCCGCTCGTGCGCGGGATTCGCGGCGAGCTCCTCATCGGCGTCGTGCCGCACGGAGACGAGGTCTACCTGCTGATCGACGTCGACAACGTCCTCACCGAGCCGGAGAAAGCCGAGCTGCACGACGCCGAGCTGCAGGCCAGCGAAGCGTCGTAGCCACATCCGTTTCGCTACTCGTCGTTCGGCACATCGCCCCGCACATCCTTGCGGAAACCGTACGGGCAATGCCGGCATCCTGACTCGCAGCAGTAGCCTCGCGCGCGCAGAAAGTGCTCGGTGAAGACGAAGAACCCTCGCTCGTAGTAATAGTCGACGCCTTCCACCAGCGGCGCGCGGCGCTTCGTTCCGTGTTCCGAGTTCATCGTCCCTGTTCTATAGTCGCGGCGTGTTCAGTCGCTCCCGCCTGTTGCAGCTCACGGAAGCGATGAAGGGAAAGCTGATCGTCGTGTACGGCGACATCGTAGCGGACCGCTTCATCTACGGCACGCCGAAGCGGATCTCGCGCGAGGCGCCGGTGCTCATTCTTCGCCAGTACGCCGATGACATTCTCCTCGGCGGCGCGGGCAACGCGATCAACAACACGCTCTCGCTCGGCGGCCTGCCGGTGCCTGTATCGGTTCTCGGATCCGACGTGCAGGCGCAGACGCTTCTGCAGAAGATGGCCGACCAGGGGATCGAGTGTGGCGGCATTCTCCGCACCGACCGCTACGCCACGCCGACCAAAGTGCGCATTCTCGGCGGCATGCCGCACGCGCGGCGCCAGCAGATCGTCCGCTACGACATCGAAGACAAGTTCACGATGACGCCGGAAGAAGAAGAGCGGTTCCGCACCGTGCTGCACGACGCGATCGGCATGTGCCACGCCGCGCTCATCAGCGATTACGGCTACGGCGTCGTGAGGCCGCAGGTCGTCTCGACGCTCACCCGTTTCGCGCACGGCAAACCGGTCACGCTCGACTCGCGTTACGACCTGCTCGACTATCCCGGCGTCACCGCCGCGACCCCGAACGAGGAAGAAGCGGCCGCGTCGGCCGGAACGTCGCTCTGGAATGGGGAAGAAGAGAAGATCGGCGAAGTCGCACTGACGCTGCAGCAGGGACTCGATTCGGATGCCGTCCTCATCACGCGCGGCAGCCGCGGCATGGCGCTCCTCGAGCGCGACGCCACCGAGCCGCTGCTCATCCCCGTTTACGGAACCGACGAAGTGGCCGATGTCACCGGTGCCGGCGACACGGTCATCGCAACGTTCACGCTCGCGCTCGCGGCGGAGGCCTCGTTCGCCGAAGCGGCAAAGCTCGCGAACTACGCCGGCGGCATCGTGGTCATGAAGATGGG
>DASVUA010000128.1:0-6605 GCA_036387295.1 Thermoanaerobaculia bacterium
TCGGCATCGTCCGTCATCTCGTCGAGCTGCATGGCGGCACCGTGCAGGCGTTCAGCGCCGGCGAGGGACGAGGCTCGACGTTCGCGGTGCGCCTTCCGCTCCTCGTTCTCCGGCAACGGGTGGCTGACGTCATCATTGCCGACGACGAGCCGGCCGTGCGGGCCGACGACGGGAGCCTCGCCGACCTCACAGGACTGTCCGTGCTGGTCGTCGAGGACAACGACGATTCGCGCAAGCTTCTGCAGACGATCCTCACCCGCTCGGGTGCCAGGGTCGAAGTGGCTGAAAACGTCCCGATCGCGCTGCGCATCCTGGCCGGTGAGTGGCCGGACATCGTGATCAGCGACATCGAGATGCCGGGCGAGGATGGCTACTCGCTGATCCGGAAGATCCGGCTGCAGGAGCCGCCTTCCCGGCGCATCCCGGCCATCGCGCTGACGGCATACACGCGCAGCGTCGATCGCGTCCGCGCGCTCGCGGCCGGTTTTCAGACGCACATGAGCAAGCCGGTCGAGCCGGCGGAACTGGTGGCCGCGGTGAAGAGTCTCGCGGGAGCGGGGAGCCGGCGGTAGGTCCGCTGAGGGGGGTCAGCCAAAGCCTTCCTGCCCACGGCCGCCGTGGCTTGGATTTCGCTTGCCGACGCTCGTACGAGCGCGTCCGCGCCGGATATCACCGGCAAACCCCAACGATGACCAAACCAGCAGGAGAAACATCACCTCCGGCCAGCACCGAGGAGCGGCAGGAGCGGCGAAAGCGCGGCAGAGCCGGGCATCGTGCTGGCGGCGCGGCAGCGCCGACCGCTGCACGGCCGCTGCACGTCCTCGTGGTCGATGACGACCGCGTCGACCGGATGGCGCTCATCCGTGCGCTCGCGCAGACCGGCTTCGACGTCACCATCGGCGAAGCGGACGGGGTGATCGCGGCGATCAATCTCCTCGGCGGCAGCGCGTTCGACTGCGTGCTGCTCGACTACAACCTGCCCGACGGCGACGGCCTCACCTTTCTCCGCGGAATCCGCGGCGCCGGGATCTCGGTCACCGTCATCATGATCACCGGCCAGCAGGACGCGGCCGTCGCCACCGAGCTCGTCGAGGCGGGCGCGGCGGACTACATTCCGAAGGCGCTCTTCACTCCCGGCCTGCTCGCGCAGACGCTCGCACGGCTCTTCGGCGATCCCTGACCATCGAAGGAATTCATCGCATGACCACGACCGATCACGCGCCTGAGCGCTCGTTTGCATCCGGTGCCGCCGCAGGCGACCCCGACCAGTACCGCCGGCAATTGCAGACCGTCGCGGAGAACGCGACGCTCGCGCTCTTCATCATGGACGAGCAGCAACGCTGTTCGTACATGAACCCCGCGGCCGAGCGCCTGACCGGCTTCCGCCTCGAAGAGCTGCAGGGCCAGCCGCTGCACTACTACATCCATCACAAGCGGCCCGACGGCTCGCACTATCCGCTCGAAGAGTGCCCGATCGACCGCGCCTTTCCGCAGAACATGCGCGAGCAGGGAGAAGAGACGTTCGTCCACAAGGACGGTCATCTCTACCCCGTCTCGTTCACGGCCAGTCCGATCCGGCAGGACGAACGGATCGTCGGCACGATCATCGAAGCGCGCGACGTGACCGACGACAAGCGGCGCGAGGCCGAGCGGCAGCAGCTCATCGACGACCTCGAGCGGGAGCGTGCGCGGCTGGCCGAGGTGTTCCAGCTCGCACCTGCCTTCATCGCCACGCTGCGCGGCAACGACCACGTCTTCGAGATGACGAACGCCGCGTACGTCAGCCTCGTCGGCGGACGGAACGTGGTCGGCCAGACGGTCGCCGAGGCGTTGCCGGAAGTCGTCGAGCAGGGATTCATCGCGATTCTCGATCGCGTGCGCTCGACCGGCGAACCGTTCGTCGGTACCGAAGTGCCGGTGGTGCTTCGCGGAGCGAAAGGTACCGAAGAACAGCACTTCGTGAACTTCGTCTATCACCCGATCACCGCGCGCGGCAGCGGCGTCAGCGGCATCTTCGTGCACGGCGTCGACATCACCGACCAGGTGTGCGCGCGCCGCGAGGTCGAGGAGTTGAAGGCGCGGCTCGATCTCGCGCTCGACTCCGCACGCATCGGCACGTGGGACTACGACCTTCTCACGAACGAGCTCACGTGGGACTCCCGCACGCGCGAGATCTTCGGCGTCTCCGCCGATGCGCGGATCGACTACGACACGTTCATCCGGCGTCTGCACGAGGACGACCGGGAGCGCGCCGACCGCGCCGTGCGCGAAGCGATCACCGGCGCGAACGAGGGCTACTTCGAAGTGGAGTACCGGGCCATGCAGGACGATGATTCCTGCCGCTGGATCCAGGCTTCCGGACAGGCCCTCTTCGAAGGCACGGGGGAAGCGCGAAACGCGGTTCGGCTCACCGGCACGACGATGGACGTGACGGCGCGCATCGACGCCGAGGCCGAGCGCGAGCGTCTGCTGCGCGAGAGCGAAAGCCAGAAAGCGCGGCTCCAGCAGGTCTTCGTCGAAGCGCCTGCCGTCATCGCGATGTACAGCGGCGAGGACCATGTGATCTCGATGGTCAACCCGATGTGGGAAACGGTTCTCGGCCGGAAGAACGCCGTCGGCAAACGGGTGGCCGAGGTCTTTCCGGAGCTGGCCGGCACCAGCGTCCTCGCGCTGCTCGACGAGGTGCGCGCGAAAGGACAGGCCATCGTCGGAAACGAGACCGAGATTCGCATCGACCGCCGCGGCAACGGGGTGCTCGAGCCTTCGTGGTGGAACTTCGTCTTTCAGCCGATCTTCGGCGACGAACAGCACATCACCGACATCTTCGTCCACGCCGTCGAGGTGACGGACCAAGTGCGTGCACGCCGCGCCGTCGAAGAAAAAGCCGACGAACTGGCCCGCGTCGCACGCGCGCTCGAAGCGAGCAACCGGGAGCTCGATCAGTTCGCATACGTCGCCAGCCACGATCTCAAAGCGCCGTTGCGCGGCATCGCGAACCTCTCGCAATGGATCGAAGAAGACGTCGGCACGCACAACCTCTCGGACGAATCGCGCGAACACCTCACGCTGCTGCGCGGCCGGGTGAACCGGATGGAAGCGCTGATCGACGGCATCCTCCAGTACTCACGCGCCGGACGCGTTCGAGAAAAAGCCGAGCAGGTGAACGTGAGGCAGCTCGTGGAAGACGTCATCGACCTGCTCGCGCCGCCGCCGTCGGTGCAGGTCGAGATCGTCGGTGAGCTCCCGACGTTCGAGAGCGAGCGTCTGCCGCTCCAGCAGGTCTTTCAGAACCTCATCGGCAACGCCATCAAATACACACGCCGTCCCGACGCGCGCGTTGCCGTCTCGGCCGCCGACGCGGGCGAGCAGTGGGAGTTCGCCGTACGGGACAACGGTGCCGGCATTCCGGTCGAATATCACGGCAAAATCTTCGGCCTGTTTCAGACGCTGGAGGCTCGCGACAAAGTGGAAGCGACCGGGATCGGATTGTCGATCGTCCAGAAAACCGTCGACAGCCGCGGCGGCCGCGTCGTCGTGGAGTCGGAGCCCGGGCAGGGCACGACCTTTCGTTTCACCTGGCCCAAATGGCAGCCGGAGGAGGCGCAACAAGCATGAGCGACAAGATCCTGAACGTCCTTCTGGTGGAGGACGACGACGTCGACGTGATGAACGTCCGCCGCGCCTTCAAGAAAGGCAACATCACGAATCCACTCTTCGTCGCCGGCAACGGCCTCGAAGCGCTGGAGATGCTGCGGAAAGGCGAGCTTCCCAAATCGCGGCGGCTCGTCCTGCTCGATCTGAACATGCCGAAAATGAACGGCATCGAGTTCCTGCGCGCGCTGCGCGCCGATCCGGAGATCGCCCACACACCGGTGGTCGTCCTCACGACCTCGGACGCGGAGCGCGACAAGGTCGAGGCGTACAACCTTCACGTGGCCGGCTATCTCCTCAAGCCCGTCACCTTCGCGAACTTCTGCGAAACGATGGCCTCGCTCAACAAATACTGGACGCTGGTAGAGATGCCCTGACGCCGCGGTCACGACCGGATGCCCACGAACACGTCTGAAACAGAAGAGCTGGCGCGGCTCCGCGACGAGCTGGGCCGCCTGCGCGACGAAGTCGGTCGCGAGCGGCGGCTGCGCCTCGATGCGGAAGCGGCGGCGCGCTCGTTCACCTGGCGCGCCCTCGACGAGATCTCGCGCAAGCTTCCGCTGCTACTGGCGTGGATCGATCCCGAGTGCCGCATCCAGTTTGCGAACGAGCGCTATGCAGCGCTGTTCGGGCAGATTCCCGAAACGATCCAGTCGATGACTCTGCGCGAGTTCTACGGCGAGACGATCTGGCTCCGCATCGAAGGGCATGTGCGGAAAGCGCTCGCGGGCGAGCGGGTCGAGTTCGACGTCAACGATCCCGCGCTCGAAGATCCCTGTCTCTTCCGCGCGACGTACGTGCCGGATCGCGCCGCCGACGGTCAGGTGCGCGGCTTCTTTCTCTCGCTGTACGACGTGAAGGAAGTACGCCGCGCCGAGCGCGCCTCGGCCTTCCTCGCCGCGGCCAGCCACATCCTCGCCGGCACGCTGGATGACCGCGGCGTGCTCGATGAGATCACCCGCCTGGCCGTGCCTCGCCTCGCCGACTGGTGCTTCGTCGATTTCGTCGACGACGACGGCGGCATGCGCCGCGTGGCCGTCGCGCATCCGCGCGATGCCGATCCCGACATCGTGCGCCGGCACGCGCGCTACTTCCCGCCGAAAGAAGCGGCGTTCAATGTCGTGAACACGGCCCGCTCCGGCGTGCCGGTGCTGAAGAACCATGTCGACGACGCGCTGATCGAATCCGTCGCGCGCGACGAGGATCACCTCGAGATCCTGCGCGCGGTCGGCATGCGGAGCTTCCTCTCGGTTCCGCTGAGCGCGCGCGACCGGCCGTTCGGCGTGCTGACGTTCGTCCGGACGAAAGGGCTTTTCAACGACGACGATCTGCAGTTGGCGACCGACCTCGGACGCCGCGTGGCGCTGGCCATTCACAACAACAAGCTGTACGCCGAGGCGCAGGAAGCGAACCGCGCGAAAGATGACTTCCTCGCCACGCTCTCCCACGAGCTGCGCACGCCGCTCACCGCGATCCTCGGCTGGGCGTCGGCGCTGCACGACGAGGTCGGAGACTCGCCGCTGCTGCAGGAAGGTCTCAGCACGATCCATCGCAGTGCACGCATTCAGGCGCAGCTCGTCGACGACGTGCTGGACGTCTCGCGCATCGTCAGCGGCAAACTGCGTCTCGAATTCGCGGACGTCGATTTCGCAACCGTCGTCGACGCCGCACGCGCGCAGGTCGAATCGATGGCCGCCGCGAAACGGATCGCCATCGACACGCACGGCCCCCGCCCCGCGGCCGTGGTGGGCGACCGCGTGCGCCTCGAGCAGGTCGTCTGGAATCTGCTCGCGAACGCCGTGAAATTCAGCGGCGAGGGCTCGACCATCCGCGTCCGCTGGAACTGCGATGAAGCGGTGACGCTCGAAGTGGCCGACGAAGGTGAAGGCATCGCCGCCGACGTCCTGCCGCACATCTTCGATCGCTTCCGTCAGGCCGACAGCTCGACCACGCGCCGGCACGGCGGCCTTGGACTCGGGCTCTCGATCGTCCGTCACCTCGTCGAAGGACACGGCGGCAGCGTGACGGCCGAGAGCGAGGGAGCGGGACGCGGCGCGACGTTCCGCGTGCGCCTGCCGGCACGCGACCCGCTGCCGGCCGCCGAGAGTGGCGTCGAGACGCCCGAATCGCGGCTGGAGGGACGCCGCCTGCTGGTCGTCGACGACGAAGAGCCGACGCGCCACCTGTTCGCGATGCTTTTGCAGCGTGCCGGCGCCGAGGTCGTGACCGCCGCGGACGCGCGCGAAGCGCTGCAGCAGTTCGCCGGCGCGGATTTCGATGCGGTCATCACCGACATCGCCATGCCCGACTGCGACGGCTACGAACTGCTCGAGCGGCTGCAGGCGATCAAGCCGGTGCGCGCGCTCGCCGTCTCCGCATTCGGGCGCGGCGAAGAGCACCAGAACATCGCGGCCGCCGGCTTCGCCGCGTACGTGCAGAAGCCGGTGGAAGCAGACGCGTTCGTGCACGCCGTCGCGCTGCTGTTCGAGCGCGAAGAACCGTGATCAGTGCGCTCCGTACGGCGTGCTGCCGGCGCACGCGTGCACCGCGGCGACGAGCCGCGGCACCTCGAACGGCTTCGAAATGACCTCGCAAACAGCGTGAATATCGAACCGCTGCGCGGTCCGCGGATACGCCGTGACGACCACCGTCCGTGCGGCCATTCCGGGAACGTGCTCGGACATGAACTTCAACACGCCGACGCCATCGACGCGCGGCATCATCAGATCGAGCACCACCGCGTCGAAGCGTTCGCTGCTCAAACGATCGATCGCGTCCTGGCCATCGACCGCGGCATCAACGGTAAAACCGTTCCGCGAGAGGACGGTCGACACGAGCCGGCGAATCGGCTCGTCATCATCGGCAACGAGAACGCGAATAGACATCCAGCCGGGCTGTGCAAGAACCGTGCGGCGGCGTTTCATTGCCAGGCGTGCTGAGTGGAGCGGCGGGGG
>DASVUA010000129.1:0-2362 GCA_036387295.1 Thermoanaerobaculia bacterium
CCCCGCCGCTCCACCCAAATAAAGGCGCGTCGTCCGCGCGATCAAGCCGGGGCAACGGGCAACGGTCAACAGAAACCGTCAACCACATCACACCAACTTGAACACATCCACGCCGATCGCGTACCCCGTTCCGTCGATGAGGCGGATTTTGTTGACTGCCTTGCCGAGGTTCACCGGCTTCCAGTTCGTGCCACCGTCGCGCGTTTCGTAGCCGGTGGTGGAGCCGCCGATCCAGCCGGTTTGCTCGTCGAGGAAGGCGATGCCGAACTCGCGCAGGGCAAAGTCTTCGGCCAGCGGCAGCTCGCTCCAGGTCGTGCCGCCGTCGGTGGTCTTCGCGACGAACCGCTGCGTCACCGCTTTGTCGGGGTTGTAGCCCTGGATCGTCACGTAGCCGGTCTTGCGCGTGGGGAAGGAGGTCTTCCAGGTGATCTCGTACGGACGCTTTGATTCGTAGCGCGTCGTCCAGCTCTTGCCGCCGTCGCTGGTGGTGATGATGCGTGCGTGCGACTTGTCGACCGCGGTGTCGCTCGCGCCGCAGATGAGGCCGTGGTCTGCATCGAAAAAGACGATGTCGAGGATCATCGCGGTCGACGCGCCGAGGTCCGTCGAGGTCCACGAATCGCCGCCGTCGGTCGATTTCAACAGGAACGCGGGACCGCCGACGCGGCCGGCGGCATAGACGTGCATTTTGTAGTCGAGTTTTCCGGCGTTGATGAACGGAATCTTCTGCACGTAGATCGCGCAAAGCCCTTTCACCGCCGGTCCGGTGATGTTCGTGACGGCCGACCAGGTGTCGCCGCCATCGCGTGTTTCGTAGAGCGGCGTGGTGTCGGTGACGTTCGGAAAATAATCGGTGCCGATGTTGCCGGCGAAGCCGCGCTGTTCGTCGATGAAGCCGATGCAGCGAAAGTAGGTGCCCGGTTTGTTGAGCTGCAGCTTCCAGGTCTCACCGCCGTCGGAGGTTTTATAGATGCGTCCCGCGCCGTTGACGTACCAGCCGGTCTTTGCGTCGATGAAGTGGATGTCGTCTTGTTTCCCGCGGTACGCCTCGGTGGTGAGCTGTCGCCATTGCATCCGCAGCGATACGGAAATCGCCGTCCCAGGTTGCCCGCGCACGGCTGTTGCTTTGGGAGGAGCCATGATGCGCCGGATTCTGCTCGTCTCTTTTCTCGCTTTGACTCTGATCGCCTGCGGTACGAACAACGCCGCGCTCGACAACGATCAGACGCCGCGGTCGCGCTACACGGGCGACGTCGGCGAGTCGCCCGTGGGCGTGATCCCCGAGGGATCGCTGCGCGACGCCGCGCGCAACCGCGATGTTGGTGTCGCGGTCGAATATCCGACCCGGCCCGGACCGCACCCGCTGATCATCTTCTCGCACGGCTTCGGCGCCACGGCGCGCGAATACGTCGGCCTCGCATCGTTCTGGGCCAGCCAGGGATACGTCGTGATCCGCCCGACGCACGCCGACGCCGGACGCGGCAACACCGCGCGCGCGGCGCAGGACGCGTGGGCGACGCAGGGGGCCGCCGATTGGGCCGCCCGCGTGCAGGACGTGCGGTTCGTCATCGATTCGCTCGATCAGCTCGAGCAGCGGTATCCGGAGCTGCAGGGAAAAATCGATCGCACGCGGATCGGCGTCGGCGGGCATTCGTACGGCGCGATGACGGCGATGCTGATCGGCGGCGGACGGACATTTCCGGGCGGCACCGCGTACGCCGACCCGCGCGTCCGGGCGGTCGTGGCGATGGGACCTCCGGGCCCCGGCCCGTCGCGCGGTTTGACCGAAGAGTCGTTCGCACAGCTCACGAAACCTGTGCTCTTCATCGTCGGCACACGGGAGATGGGCGTCGGGGAAACGGAAACGCCGGCGTGGCGGCGCCGGGCGTTCGAGCTCGCGCCGGCCGGCGACAAGTGGCTCGTAACGCTGGAAGGAGGCGGGTTCAGCGCTTATACCGGCCGGATGGAGCCGGTGCAGGCGGACCGGCGTCCCGACGACAGCCCGATCATCGATGATCCGACCGACCCGACTCGCAATCCGGTCGCACCGCCGGTGGTCCGTCCCGCACAGGATCCGCGCCGCCCCGGCCGCGAAACTGCAACCGGACTCCGCACCCGCGGCGCATTCGCGACCGTGAAAGCATTGTCGCTGGCGTTCTGGGACTCGTACCTTCGCGACAACAACACGGAAGCGCGAACGGCCCTCGAAGCCGCCGGCACCCGCGGCGGCGTAACGCTCGAAAAGAAGTAGCGCATGGTGGAGCGGCGGGCTCTTAGCCCGCCGATTCACGACGCGAGGGGCTGTGGAGCGGCGGGCTCTCAGCCCGCCGAACGTTGATCGACCTCGGCGGGCTGAGAGCCC
>DASVUA010000130.1:0-2531 GCA_036387295.1 Thermoanaerobaculia bacterium
CTCGCGTCCACGCGCGATATCGCGTCGGTGCTCGATGTCCTCGGCGCGATGATCACACCGGCGGTGCTGATCCTCGCGTCGAGCTCTCTTTTGATCACGACCTCCTCGCGCTCGATCCGCTGCATCGATCGCGTGCGAGAGCGCGCGGAAGAGCTGGAAGCGCTCGGCAAAGGCACCGACGAAGGGACCGAACGGCAGCGCAACCATCTGTTCGCGCAGCTCGAGATCAACACACGCCGCGCGCGCCTGCTGCAGAAAGCGATGTCGCGCCTCTACATCGGCATCAGCTTTTTCATCGGCACGAGCGTCGCCATCGGCGTCGTGTCGCTGCTCCACGTGAACATCGGCTGGTTCCCCCTCCTCCTCGGATTCGTCGGCGCCGGCCTGCTCTTCGCCGCCAGCGTCTACCTCATCTTCGAATCCCGCCTCGCAATGGCGACGACGTACGCGGAGATGGATTACATCGACCGCAACTACATGAAGCGGTCGTGAACTGCGGAGAGGCGGAATTGAGGAATTGAAAATTGAAAATTGAGAATTGAAAAATCGGAGTCGCAACCAAGCTCTTCATCCGATTTTTCAATTTTCAATTCTCAATTTTCAATTTCCATCAACCTTCGTCGGATCAACCGTAACGACTCCTCCAGCAGCGCGCGATGCTCCGGTTTGTTCGTCCACGTCGAGCGTCCCGAGGGATGCGGCAGCACGATCAAATCGCAGGTGTGACCGGCGCGTGTGAAGCGATGGACTCGGCCGACGGCGTGTTTCAGTTCCGCGATGCCGAGGAGGTTTTTTGACGCGAGCGTGCCGACGGCGATGATGAGCTCGGGGCGCAGCAGTGCGATCTCGCGATCGAGGTGCGGCGAACAGTTCGCGATCTCCGTCGCGTCAGGCACACGGTCGCCGCCCGCTTTGAGATCGCGTCCGGGAAAGCAGCGGATCATCGCACCGATGTGGACGCGCGCGCGGAACTCCTCCTCCTCGATTCCGCAATGCTCCGCGAACCAGGAGAAGAGACGCTTGCCCGCCGTGTAAGCGAACGGACGGCGGAGATCCATTTCGCGTGGGCCGGGCGCCTGGCCAACGAGCATCACGCGTGCGTTCTCGACGAAGCCGGTGATCGGCTGGCCGAGGACGTTCGGGCAGGCGCGGCAGGCAAAGAGCGCGTCCAGATGAGCTGCAAAGTCACGGTTCATACGTTAGGATCACGCCCAAACAATGAGGCGCTTCGGATTCGTCCTCCTTCTCCTATTCCCCCTAACCGCAACCGCCTGGACGCGCGTTTCCGATCAGCGGATCGCGAAGAAGGCGGCCGCGCTCGCGCCTCCCGACCTCGCCATGCTGATCGAAAAGTTCGACAACGAGTACCAGCGCGGGCTCGATCGCGCGCAGTCCGATGAAGGAAGCGAATCGCATCAGTACTTTGTCCTCTCGCGCAAAGGCGAGCTGCGCACGCGCATCGAGCGCGAGACGCGGGCCGCGATCGACGCGATCCGCAAAGGCGATCCGATGGCGATCGTGGTCGAGCGGCTCGGCGGACTCGTCCATCTGATCGCCGACGCCAACAATCCGTTTCACGTCTCGAACAGCGATCCGCGCCTCAGCGCGTCGCACGACGATTACGAAAAGTACTTCGAGCGGCGTCTGCCGAAGTTCCCCACCGTTTTCTACGGCCTCGATCCGCAGTTCCGTCTTTCCGCGTATCTCGACCGGACGTTTGCGCGTTCGGCGAAGTTCTACCCCCTCGTCGCCGAGGAGTATTTTCGGCATGGCGAGCGCCGCACGTCGGCAGCGTTCGACGATCGCTCGACCGCATTCGGCATCGCCTCGGTCAGCTATTCACGCGCCGTCACCGACGTCGTCAACGTTTACTACTACATCTGGAAGGAAGCCGGCGGCGACGTCCGTTCGGCTGCCGTCATGCGTGACGGCAACCTGTTGTTGAATGCAGATTGAACGCGCGATTCTCTCCGTCTCCGATAAAACCGGGATCATCGAGCTCGCTCGCGCGCTCGAAGCCAAAGGCGTCGAGATCCTCTCGACCGGCGGCACCGCCAAACATCTCACCGACGCCGGCATCAAGGTCACGGCCATCTCGCAATGGTCCGGCGCGCCGGAGATCCTCGGCGGACGCGTGAAGACGCTGACGCCGAAGGTGTTCGGCGCGATTCTTCACGACCGCGCGAACGCCGATCACGTCGCCGACGTCGAGCGTCTCTCGATTCCGCGCGTCGACCTCGTGGTGGTGAACCTCTACCCGTTCGAAACGACCGTCGCAAAAGAAGGCGTCACCGTGCCGGAAGCGATCGAACAGATCGACGTCGGCGGCCCGTCGATGCTGCGCGCTTCGGCGAAAAATCACCGCCATGTCGTCGTGCTGTGCGACCCCGCGATGTACGGCGAGTTCGTGCGCGAATTCGAAGCGGGTGCGATCAGCGACGACTTTCGCTATCGCTGCGCCGTGAAGGTGTTCGAGAAAACCAGCGCGTATGACGCCGCGATTGCGAAGTACTTGAGTGGAGCGGCGGGGG
>DASVUA010000131.1:0-2727 GCA_036387295.1 Thermoanaerobaculia bacterium
CGAGCTGCTCGTCGCGATCTTCACCGTCGGCGGGCCGCTGCACGATGGGGCGGTGATCGTGCGCGGCAATCGCATCGTCGTGGCGAATGCGTTTCTGCCGCTCACCACTTCGCCCGATCCGGCGCTCGCGCACGGCACGCGGCATCGGGCGGCGATCGGCCTCAGTGAAGAGAGCGATGCGGTCGTGATCGTGATCTCGGAGGAGAATGGCTCGGTGGCAGTGGCGACCGACGGCGTGCTGCGCGAGACACTCGATCGCGCGGCGGTGCAGCAGATCCTCACCGAGCGATACGGACCGGTGCAATGAAGAACATCGGACTGAAAGTCGTCTCGGTGCTGCTCGCCTGCGTGGTGTGGTTCATCGTTTCGGCGCCGCGGCGCGGACGGGTGCGCGAGCGCATCGTCACCGCGTCGCTCTCGCTGGTCGGCGTGCCGCCGCATCTCGTCATCACGACCGACATCCCTGGCAGCGTCTCGGTACGCGTGCGCGGCGCGGTGTCTGAGCTGCGCGCGCTCGCCTCGCAGAGCCTCGAGGCGTCGGCCGATCTCAGCCAGATCAACGCGGCGGGAGAGATCGAGATCACGATCCGGCCGCAGCACATCAACGTGCCGGAAGAGATCGAGGTGGTCTCGATTCAGCCGAACAAAGTGCGGTTCCGGATCGAGCAGCTGGCCCAGCGCGCGGTGCTGATCCGCCCGTTTCTGGTCGGCGATCCGCCGGCCGGCTACGTGGTGGGCGAAGCGACGGCGTCGCCCGAGGGAGCGCTTGTGTCAGGACCTGCTTCCCAGGTGCTCAAACTGGATGAGGTGGCGACGGAACGGATTATCATGACCGGCCGCACGGGGACGTTCATGCAGAACGTCGCGGTGGTCTCCGATTCGCCGCTGGTGCGCGTCATTTCGCCGGTCACGACGCAGGTCACGGTTCCCGTGCTGCCGGAAGTCGGACCGAATCCGCCGCAGACCGATACGAGCAATACGAGCGGCATCACCGATACGACCGGCACCAGCAGCGACGACACGACGGATACGACAGGAACGCAATGAGAGAGCTCTTCGGAACGGATGGCATTCGCGCGAAGGCGCATCAGTACCCGCTGGATCAGGCGACGATGTACGCGTTGGGCGAAGCGCTCGCGCACCGCCTCGGACGCGGCTCGAAGATCCTTCTCGGCATGGACACGCGCGAGTCGGGCGCCGAGATCGCGGTCTCGCTTTCCGCCGGCATGGCTGCCGGCGGCGCGCACGCGGTGCTCGTCGGCGTCATCCCGACGCCCGGCATCGCCTACCTCTGCAAAACGACCGATTCGGTGGCGGCGATCTCGATCTCCGCGTCGCACAATCCGTGGGAAGACAACGGCGTCAAGATCTTCGGACACGACGGCATGAAGCTCGCCGACGCGATCGAAGAAGAGATCGAAGACGAGCTGCGCGCGCTGCGCCGCGACAGCGTCACGATTCCGGAGACGCCGGTCACCGAAAACGCGGAGCTGATCGAAGCGTATGAGCGGTTCCTGATCGGCGGCGTCCCGCCGAAGGCGCTGGCCGGCCGGAAAGTGGTGCTCGATACCGGCTACGGTGCCGCGTATCGCATCGCGCCCGAGGTCTTCCGTCGCGCCGGTGCCGAAGTGGTCGTCATTCACGACACGCCGACCGGCCGCAACATCAACGAACAGTCAGGCGCGCTGCATCCGGAGCGGCTCGCGCAGATCGTGGTCGAGCAGGCCGCCGATTACGGCGTGGCGTTCGACGGCGACGCCGACCGCGCCATCTTCGCCGACGACGCCGGCAAGATCCGCGACGGCGACGAGATCATCTATCTCTGGGCCAAGCACCTGCGCCAGCGCGGCGAACTGCGCGGCGACTGCGTCGTGACGACCGTGATGTCGAACTTCGGATTCGAGAAGCAGCTGAAGGACGACGGCATCGAGCTGTGCCGCGCAAACGTCGGCGACAAGTACGTGCTCGAGACGATGCTGCAGCGCGATGCACTTCTCGGCGGCGAGCAGTCGGGCCACATCATCGACCGCTCCGTCCACACCACCGGCGACGGGATTCACACCGCACTCGTCTTCGGCCACATCATCGGACAGATGGGTGCGCCGTTCTCGAAGCTGCACACCTTCGACCCGATGCCGCAGTTGCTGCTCAACGAGAAAGTCGCGTCGAAGCCGCCGCTCGACAGCCTGCCGCGTTACCAGGCGGCGCACCAGAAAGCGATGGCGGATCTCGATGGCCGCGGACGCATTCTCGTCCGCTACTCCGGAACCGAAAACCTGGTGCGGGTGATGGTCGAAGGGGAAGACGACGCCCAGATCCGCCGCATCGCCGCCGAACTGCGCGATGTCTTGAAGGACGAGATCGCGCAAACTGCGCGCTAGCGGTACATGTGGAGCGGCGGGCTCTTAGCCCGCCGAGGCATCGCGTAAAACGGGCGGGCTAAGAGCCCGCCGAGCCATCGCGTAAAACCGGCGGGCTAAGAGCCCGCCGAGCCACCAGAACGATGATTCGAGAACGCTGGACGCTCACAGGCAAAACCGCCCTCGTCACCGGCGCGACCGCCGGCATCGGCCTGGCGATCGCGGAAGAACTGACGCGGTTCGGCGCGAACGTGATTCGCGTCGCCCGCAAGAACGCGGACATCAACGCGGACGTGACGATCGCCGAAGACCGCCAGCGCATGTTCGCTGGGCTCGAGCGGCTCGACATCCTGGTCAACAACGCCGG
>DASVUA010000132.1:0-4067 GCA_036387295.1 Thermoanaerobaculia bacterium
CAATCTGGTGTTGCGCATCGAGAAGGCGCAGCGCGAGATCGCGACCGCGGAGGCGGCCATCACCTCGGTCGTGTTGCGAGCGCCGCGCGACGGCATCGTGGTCGTGCGCGAGCATCCGTGGGAGGGGCGCAAGTTCCAGACGGGCGATCCGGTGTTCGTCGGTCTGCAGATCGCGATGCTTCCCGATCTTTCGGCGACGCGCGTTCGGGCCGCGCTGCCGGATGTGGACGACGGCAAGGTCGCGGCCGGGATGCCGGCGACGATCACGCTCGACGGGTTTCCCGACCTGCCGTTCACCGGCCGCGTCGAGGCGATTTCGGCGGTCGCGCAGGAAAGCCGCCGGCAATCGCTGCGCCGTCATTTCGAAGTGCTGATCGCGCTCGACAAGCTCGACGTCGAGCGGATGCGCCCCGGTCTCTCCGCGCGTGTCGCGGTGCGCCGCGAAGCGACGGCCGCGGTGTTGCTCGCACCGCGTGCAGGTCTCGACTTATCGGGAAAAAGGCCGCGTGTGCGGCTCGCGAGCGGTGCGGTGCGCGAGGTCGTGCTCGGCTCCTGCAACGCGCTCGATTGCGTCGTGGTGAGCGGTCTCGCCGAGGGCGACACGCTCGCGCCGTTCCTGGGAGCGAAGCGCGATGCGTAAAGCGAAAGTCGCGATTCCGGTGGCGTTCGTCGCGCTGTTTCTTTTCGGCGGATGGACGCTGCGGAACAAGCTCGCGGCCGATCGCCAGGGCGAATGGGTCCGCGCGACGCGCGGCGATCTCGTCACCGGTTTCGAAGTGACCGGCACGCTCGCCTCGATCAGTTCCGCGACGCTCGGACCGCCGTCGCTCGACGACGTCTGGAACTTCAAGATCTCGATGCTTGCGCCCGAAGGGGCCGACGTGAAGAAGGGACGCCCGGTGATGGCGTTCGACACGACGGACCTGCAACGCCGGCTCGAAGAGAAAACGGCGGAGGCAGACGAAGCGCGCAAGCAGATCGAGAAGGAGCGCAACGACCTCGCGCTGCGGACCAAAGGGGAGCGATTGACGCTGGCCGAGGCGCAGGCGCGGCTGCGCAAATCGGAGTTGAAGCTCGAAGCGCCGCCCGACATCGTCGGCAGCAACGAGCGCAAATCGGCCGAGATCGAGCACGCCATCGCAAAGCGCGAAGCGGCCGCTGTCGCCGCACGGCTCGCCGCACTCGAACGCGCCGCCAGCGCGCGCATCGCGCTGCTCGAAAGCAAACTGCGCGACGCGTCGGCCGCCGTCGCGCAATCGCAGCAGACGATTGGCGCGATGACCGTGCTCTCGCCGCGCGACGGCACGATCGTCTACGTCACCGACTGGCGCGGCAACAAGTACAAGATCGGCGACAACGTCTGGAGAGCGGCGCGCATCATCGACATCCCCGACCTGACGCGCATGAAGGGAGAGGGCGAAGTCGACGAGGTGGATGCAGGCCGCGTCGCGGTGGGCCAACGCGTGTCGCTGCGCCTCGACGCGCATCCGGACGAGGAACTGCCCGGCACCATCGTCTCGGCCGGTCGGACGGTGCAGGCGAAGAGAGGAACGCAGGATCCGTTGAAAGTGCTGCGTGTCGACATTCAGCTCGAGCGGAGCGACGCCGCGAAGATGCGCCCCGGGATGCGCTTCGCCGGCACGATCGAGCTCGCGCGCGCAAAGGGCGCGGTGCTCATTCCGCGCGAGGCGATTTTTCTCGGCGCGCGCGGGCCGTTCGTCCATCGCCGCGCCGCACTGAACGTGGAGCAGGTCGCGGTGAAACTCGGCGGCGAGAACGACAAGTTCGCGCAGGTGCTGGAAGGCATCGCGCCGGGCGACCGCGTGCTGGTTCCGAAACGCGAGGAAGAGGAGAAAGAGCCGTGAGCATGACTCCCGATGTCTGCGCGCGCACGTTTCTCGGCGCAGCGCTGCTGCTCTTTCTCGCGTCCTCCTGCGCGAAGCACGAGGAGATCGCGACGTTCAAGGTCGAGCCGATGACGTTCGCGCGACGCGTCACCGCGGAAGGGACGTTGAAAGCGGCGAAGGCGACGCCGGTCGCGGTGCCGCAGAACGCGACGTCGCCGATGAAGGTGGCGTGGATCGCGGACGACGGCGCGCTGTTGCGCAAAGGCGATGTCATCGCGCGCTTCGACGCGACCGAGTTCGAGACGCTTCTGCTCGACGGGCGGCAGGATCGTGCGGCCGCTTCGAACAACCTGGAGAAGGCGAACGTCGAGTCGAGTGCGACGCGCAAGAACCTGGGACGCGACGCGCGTCTGGCGCAGGCGGAGCTCGACGCGGCGAAGCGATTCAAATTCGACGATGCGGAGATCTTTTCGCGATACGCACGCATCGAGAACGAGCTCGATCAGGAGCTCGCCGCCAGCCGCAAACGCCACGCGCAGGAAGTGCTCGGCATCCGCGACAACCTTTCGCGCGTCGAGCGCGACCTGATCAGCATCGAAGACCGGAAAGCGGGCATGAAGATCAAACAGGGCGAAGAAGGATTGCAGGCACTGCAGATCACCGCGCCGCACGACGGCATCCTCGTGATGCAGCGCAACTGGCGCGGCGACATGCCGCGCATCGGCGACACGCTGTGGCGCGGGCAACCGATCGGCGAGATTCCGGAGCTGACGTCGATGCAGGCCGAGGTGTTCGTGCTCGAAGCCGACGCTGCAGGCCTGGCGGTCGATCAGAAGGCGACGCTTTTCCTCGAATCGGACGCCGACGTCCGGTTCGGCGGGAAAGTGACGTCGGTCGACAAAATGGCACGGCCGCGCATCCCACGCCAGCCGGTGCAGTACTTCGGCGTCATCGTGCAACTCGACCGCACCGACGTGAAGCGGATGAAACCGGGCGCACGAGTGCGCGCGCTGCTGGAGGTCGAGAATCAGTCGAACGCGTTCGCCATCCCGCGTCAGGCGCTCTTCGAAAAAGACGGAAAGCGGCTCGTGTACACGAAACGAGGCGAGACGTTCGTGCCGGTCGAGGTGACGATCGGCTCGTCGACGGCCGGCCGGGTCGTGGTGACGAAAGGTCTCTCCAAAGGCGACGAGATCGCGCTGCAGGAACCAGGAAAGAACGATGCAGGATCGTGAAACGTTTGCGACCGCGTTCGCGAATCTCGGCCGCCACAAACTGCGCACGTCTCTCACGATGCTCGGCATGGTTTTCGGCGTCGGCGCCGTCATCGCCATGCTTTCGATCGGCGCGGGGGCCGAGCAGAAGGCGCTCGAAGCGATCGGCAAGCTCGGACTGCGCAATGTGATCGTGCGCGCGAAGAGCGTGAAGGCTGAAGAGCGGCAGGAGCTGCGCAAAAAGTCGCTCGGCGTTTCGCTGCGCGATGCGGAGGCGATCGCTGAGGCGGTGCCGAACGTCGAGCGCGTGCTGCCGCGGATCGAAGTGAAGCCGTACAAGATCATGGCCCCCGGCGCGAAGGCGAAAGGAAACGTGTTCGGCGTGTCGTGGCAATACCGCGACGTCGCCGACGTGCAGCTCGCGCAAGGCCGCTTTTTCGATGCGCGCGACGAGCACGATCACGCGCAGGTCTGCGTGATCGGCCAGGAAATCCGCCGCAGCCTTTTCGGCTACGGTGCGGTGATCGGCAAGCAGTTGAAGGTGAACGACGTCTGGCTCGAAGTGGTTGGCGTGCTGGCGGCCGACGCCGAACAGTCGAACGCGAAAGAGCTCTGGATTCCGATCAGCACCGCGCTACGCAAGTTCGATCGCGATCCGCTCGATGCGCCGGTCGACGAACTGCTCGTGACATTGAATGAAGGGGTGTCGCCGCGGCGCAGCGCGGAGCTCATCGAGCCGCTGCTGCAGCGCCTGCACGGCGGCGCGGACGATTACGAAGTCGTGATCCCCGAGGCGCTGCTCGAACAGAGCCGGCAGACGCAGCGGATTTTCAACGTCGTCATGGGCTCGATCGCCGGCATCTCGCTGCTCGTCGGCGGCATCGGGATCATGAACATCATGCTGGCGAGTGTGCTCGAGCGGACGCGGGAGATCGGCGTGCGCCGCGCGATCGGCGCCACCCGCCGCGACATCCGCGCGCAGTTCGTGATCGAGTCTTTCGCCATC
>DASVUA010000133.1:0-2155 GCA_036387295.1 Thermoanaerobaculia bacterium
GCACTCGTCGACGCGGGCCTCTATCGCGTCGAATTCCGCCAGGCGCAGGATTACGATCTCTGGCAGCGGATGGCGCCGTTCGGCCTCTTCGCGAACCTGCCGGAGCCGCTCTACCGCTGGCGCCTCCGCCGCGGAGGGGCGGGGATGGCGCGAGGTGAGACGCAGCGCGATTACGGGCGGCTCGCGCTGCTCTGCACCGATCATCGCGCCGCCGGTCAACCGGAGCCTCCGCTCGATCTCGCGCTCGTGCAGCGGCGCAAGGTCCGCGGTCTCTTCGGCGCGCTCCGCCGCGTGGAAGGGGAGGCGGCGTACGAATTCAGTCTCGCCAGATTCCGCCTTCGCGCCGGCGAGCGCGGCCGAGCGCGCGCCCACGCGTTCGCGGTTCTGAAAGCGAACCCCGTCAACGTCTATGCGTGGCTGCTGGTCGTGCTGTCATTTCTCCCTTCGAACGAAGCGCAGCGGGTGTGGCAACGAGCGACGACCTTCTATCGCAAGCTCATCTGGAGGCGGCGGAGCGGTTTATGAGAAACTGCGCGCCTTTGACCGCCCCCGACGCCACGATCGCGCCGATTGCCCGAGCCAACCCGCTCCGCGTGCTGTTCGTCACCAACTATGCCCAGGCCCGCAAGACCAGCGGTGCCGCCGGCATTTTCGCGGAGCGCCAGAAGCAGTCGCTCCTCGAGCTCGGCGTCGACGTCCGCTCCTTCGACCTCGGCCCGAGCCATTCGCCGTTTGCGCTCTTCCGCAGCTGGCGCGAGCTCCGCCGCGAGATCCGTCGCACGCAACCCGATCTGCTGCACGCGCAATACGGAACCATCGTCGGGGCGGTGTCGGTACTGACCGGCCATCCGACTGTGATCACGTTCGGCGGCGGCGATCTTCAGCACGGCGCCGTTTCTTGGCTGCGCGCGTTCATCGGGCACTCGCTCTCGAACTTCGCCATCCTCTTCGCGAAAGCCAACATCTGCGTCAGCGAGCGGATGCGGCAGGCGATGTGGTGGCGCCGCAAGTCGGCGTACGTCATTCCGCACGGCGTCGACGTGAACCTCTTCACGCCCGGCTCGCGCGACGACGCACGCGCCGTGCTCGGCATCAAACGCGATGCGCGAGTCGTCGCGCTCGACGGCGCGCGCGACCCGCGGATGAAAGGGCTCGACATCGTGCGCGCCGCGGTGGAGATTGCGAGAGAGACGCTGCCGAACGTCGAGCTGTTCGTCATCCGGAACGTCCCGCCGGAGCAGATGCCGCTGGTCGATCGCGCCGCGGACGCACTCATCTGCGCCAGCAAATCGGAAGGTTCCCCCAACGTGGTGAAGGAAGCGCTGGCCTGTGGAACGCCCGTCATCGCCGTGCCGGTAGGCGATGTCGAAGAGCGGCTGCGCGGCGTCGAGCCGTCCGCGATCGTCGATCGCACGCCCGAAGCGATTGCAAAGGCGATCGTCGAGGTGACGCGCGACCCGCGCCGCTGTAATGGACGTGAGAAAGTGATGGCCCTCTCGCTCGAGCGAACCGCCGAACGAGTGATCGCGGTTTACGAAAAAGCGCTCGGGCGTTCGTGATCGCTTGTCGTATGAAACCCTGCCTGAGCTTCGATTCGCCCGATCGACGGAAGGTCTGCACGGTCTGTCGTTGTTGCGCGTCGTCGACAGCAACGAGAGCAGTGATCTAGAGCGAGGATCTCCACGTGTGCGGAATTGCAGGCATCGTCGATTTCGAGGCAGCGCCGGAAACGCTTCGCGCGACCGCGCGGCGGATGATTGCGCTCGAGCGGCATCGCGGGCCTGACGGTGAGGGCTATTACGACGGCGACGGTGTCTCGCTCGGCCACGCGCGCCTCGCGATCATCGATCTTTCCGACGCCGGCCATCAGCCGATGCCTGATTCGGAGCGCCGTTATTGGCTGACGTTCAACGGCGAGATCTACAACTTTCTCGAGCTTCGCGCGGAGCTCGAAACGCTCGGCCACCGCTTCACCAGCCACAGTGACACCGAGGTGATCCTGGTTGCGTTCAGACAATGGGGCCGTGCGTGCGTCGAGCGGATGCGCGGCATGTTCTCCTTCGTCATCTGGGACAGCCGCGAGCGGACGCTGTTCGCCGCGCGCGACCGCTTCGGCATCAAGCCCTTCCACTACATCTTCGACGGCCGTCGTTTC
>DASVUA010000134.1:0-2320 GCA_036387295.1 Thermoanaerobaculia bacterium
GGGCTCTTAGCCCGCCGAATCATGCTCGGCGGGCTGAGAGCCCGCCGCTCCACCAGACGAGGCGTCGCGAGTTCGGACGCATGTGATTCGGTTCGTCATGCCCGAGGCACAGACACCAACCGATAACCGACAACTTCTCTCACCGTTTCTCCGCCCCCGCCTGCTCCGCCAGCTGCCGGAACACTTCGTACGACTGGGCGCCGCTGATGGCGTAGCGATCGAGGATGAAGGTGGGGATGCCGCGGACGCCGATGTGGTTCGCTTCTTCGCGCGTCTCGTCGATGCGTGCGAGAAAGCGATCGGATTTCGAGCGTGCGACGGCGTCGTCCGGCAGCCCGGCGTCGCGGGCGATAATGGCGAGGTCGGCGTCTTTCTCGAGGTCCATGCCGTCGCGCCAGTGCGCGTGCATCGCTCGCTCGCGGAACGCGTCGAGTTTCCCCTCGTCCCGCGCCACCTCGGCCAGAGCGAGCGCCCGCCGCGTATTCGGAATCCGCTCGCTCTGCCGGAAATCGCTGATGCCGAAATGCGCCGCCACCGCCTGCAGGTGCTCGGACATCACCGCCAGCCGCTCCCGCGGAAAATACTCATCGAGCCGCATCCCACCCGGCGGCGTGTCGGGGTGCAGCTCGAACCCGCGCCAATCGAGCTCGAGGTCATATTCACTGAGCAGCCTGACCAGGCTGCTTCGCTCCGCGATATAGCAGAACGGTCAGACAAAGTCGGAGTAGAGACGAAGGATCATTCGCTGCGCTGATGCAAAGAGTGGCCCGATGCGTTGCCCGTTGCCGTACCCGGGCGCATCACGGCAACGGCACGAACTCCACCTCATCGGCGGCCACTTTCGCGAAACGTCCTTCCCGCCAGTCGCGCTTCGCTTGTTCGATGCGCGCTTTCGAGCTCGAGACGAAGTTCCACCAGATGTTCCGTTTGCCGACCGGCTCGCCGCCGATGAGCATCACGTGCGCGGCTTTCGTCGCGCGGAGCGTCGGGCGTTCGCCATCTTTGAACACGATCAACTGGCGCGACGGCATTTCTTCGAGCGCGCCGTCGACCACGTATGCGGCCAGCTCGCGATGCTCTTCGCACAACGGCACGACGTCCCCTTCCGCCACGTGCACCTCGGCGTAGACCAGCGGCGAGAACGTGACGACAGGCGACGTCCTCCCCCATCCGCTGCCGGCGATCAAACGGATCGTCGTTCCGCCGGCGTCGAACTGCGGAATTGCGTCCGCGCCGTAATGATCGAACGACGGCTCGCGCTCTTCGTGCTCTTCCGGAAGCGCGACCCACAACTGAATGCCGTGTAATTGCGAGCCGCTCGCGCGCAGCGCATCGGGCGTTCGCTCCGAATGCGCGATCCCGCGGCCGGCCGTCATCCAGTTCACTTCGCCCGGGCGGATCGGTTGAAAGACGCCGATCGAATCGCGGTGATCGATCTCGCCGTCGAACAGATAGGTGACCGTCGCGAGACCGATGTGCGGATGCGGCCGGACGTCCATCCCCCGTCCTCGTTCGAAGGTCGCGGGTCCCATGTGATCGAAAAAGATGAACGGACCGACCATCCGGCGTCGCACGTACGGCAGAACGCGCCCGACGGTCGGACCGTCGAGCTCCAGCGCCGCCGGGCGCGCCGGAATCAGCATGTCGATCGACGTCACGGCTGTTGCTCGCGGCGCACCGCCGAGGCAACGATGAATTTGCGCATGCGATGAGCATAGCGTGGGCATTGGCTGTTCATGAGGCACCTTTGACTGACCTTCATCTCAGCGTCCTCGATCAGGCGCCGATCTCCGAAAACATGTCCGGAGGTCAGGCGTTGCGCAATTCCGTCGATCTCGCGCGCTGGACCGAGTCGCTCGGATACGAGCGGTACTGGGTCGCGGAACATCACGGCTCGCCGGCGCTCGCATGCGCGTCGCCCGAAGCGTTGATCGGTCCGATTGCGTCGTCGACATCGCGTATTCGCGTCGGCAGCGGCGGCGTGATGCTGCCGCATTACAGTCCGCTGAAAGTCGCCGAGACGTTCAGCATGCTGAGCGGCCTGCATCCCGACCGCATCGACCTCGGCCTCGGCCGCGCGGCGGGCACCGATCCCACCACCACCTTCGCCTTGCAGCGCGACCGCCGTCAGGCCGCCCCCGACGATTTTCCGCAACAGCTCGTCGAACTGATCGCATATCTCGAGGACGACATGCCGGCGGATCATCCATTCCGGCGCCTCACGCAACTCCCCGGACGGCCGCACACGCCCAAGCTCTGGCTCCTCGGCAGCTCACCGCAAAGCGGCATCTGGGCCGCGGAGCTCGGCCTGCCGTACGCG
>DASVUA010000135.1:0-3766 GCA_036387295.1 Thermoanaerobaculia bacterium
GCCCGCCGCTCCACCATGAACGTCTCCTCCCCCGCTGGATGACGCGCGCGGCTTCGCTTGTTTCCCATCACTCATGCCTCGGGTTCGGATTGCGCTCGTGCTGATACTGCTTGTTGCCACTGCTGCGCAGGCGGCGAGGCGGCGCGTGGTGCGGGC
The DNA here is from genome assembly GCA_036387295.1 of Thermoanaerobaculia bacterium. Lineage (GTDB taxonomy): Bacteria > Acidobacteriota > Thermoanaerobaculia > Gp7-AA8 > Gp7-AA8 > QHVT01. The sequence goes on from DASVUA010000135.1 coordinate 157, forward strand.
GCCGGGGGGGACGGCGTTTGCCGCGTATCCATTGCACTCCGTCGAGCTCGTTGCCGATGCGTCGGATCTCGAGCCGCTTCGCTCGATTGTCGGGCGCGCCTCGATTGTCGCGCTCGGCGATGCGACGCATGGAACGCACGAGCTCTATACGGTCAAGCTGCGCCTCATCGACGAGCTCGTGCGGAATCACGGCTTCGACGTTCTTTCGCTCGAAGCGCCGTTCGCGATCACAGAACGGCTCAACGCATACGTTCAGGGGGCGCCCGGCGATCCGCGCGCGCTCCTGGCAGAACTGCACTCACGTCTGCTCTATCTCTTCTGGGACGTCGAAGAACTGCTGGCGGTGATCGAGTCGATGCGCGACTACAACGCGCATCGTGGCGCGCGGCCTCCGCTCGAGCTCGCGGGCGCCGACATTTACGACGAAGCAGGCGCGGTGGCCGGTGTGCTCGACTACCTGCGCACGGTCGATCCGGCCGCGGCCGGTGAAGCGGAGCGCGAGTACGCCTGCGTGCTCGCCGGGCAGCGCGACGGCGTCTGCCGCGTGGCCGCCGAGCGGGTGCACGAAACACTCGCCGCGCGCGCCGAGGCCACGCGCGCGTACGACGATGCATTGCACTACGCGGCCGTCGTGCTGCAGTTCTTTCACCTTCAGATGTACGAGCCGCGCGAACGCTCGATGGCGGCGAACCTCCTCTGGATTCGCGACCATCGCGGCTCCGCGCGCAAGGTGATCCACTGGGGTCATCAGGAGCACGTCGGCAAGCTCCCCTCGACGTACGCGCGCGGACGCACCATGGGCACCATCCTCGCCGAGCAGCTCGGCCGCGATTACGTGGCCATCGGCACGCTCATCGGCAGCGGCACGTTCCTGCAATGGGAACCGCTCTCCTCCGGCATCTTCACCGAGTCGCCGCAGACGCTTCCCGACCCGGAAGAAGGGACGTACGAGTGGCACTTTCGCCGCCGCGGCATGCCGGCGATGCTCATCCCGCTGCGCAACAAAACCGTTCCCGGAACGTCCTTCCGCACCGCCGGCACGACATCCGGATGGAGCAGCATCCGCCAATCGCTCGCGCAGAAACTCGACGCCGTCATCTACGTCGATCGCACGACGCCAACACGCCCGCTGCGTTAGGAGGGCGAGATCGCGGCGCGCTGCTCGTCGCCGCTCGCGCCGAACGGGACGAGCGCATTCGCGTAGTAATCGCGCAGAAGATGCTCGCGCGGATTCCAGCTCCACGCATCTTCCAGCTCCGGAATCCCGGCACCGTCTTCGAACAGCTCGTTGCGCCATTGTTCGACCGGCACGATGAGATGCCGCAGCTCGAGCACCTGGCGCGCCGCCGTCCAGAGCTCTTTCGGCGTCTTCTCGCGCAGCAGCCAGGGACGATCGCGCCACTCTTCGCGCGCCAGCTCCAGCTCGCGCAGCATCTGTTGCTGCGTCAGTACCGGATGCTTCCGAAAGATCGACGCGACCAGCGTCACCGGAGTCACCGCCAGCGCCCCCGAGATCTCCCCCAGCACGGTTTCGGCGAGGCGTTGCAGCTCCGGTTTCCGTTCGTCGAACGTCTCCGACAGGACGGCCGGATGCGCGCGTGCGAAGTCGTCGACCGAAATCGGCGTCCCGAACGTCACCACGGCATATCCATAGCGTTTGAAGCGTCCGAAAAGGCCGCGCAGAAATCCCTTGAACAGAAAATCGAGGGTCGATTTCAGCTTCTCGCCCTTCGTCGCGCGGTCTTCTTTCCCCAGTAATTCGGACGTCAGGTTGCGGTCTTCGAGCACGCGGTCGTAATTGACGGCGGTGGGGACGATGAACAGCGGCTGCGTGAATTCGGGATCGCGTTTGGCCGAGACGAGATAGTCGAGCATCCCGAGCTTCGGCTTCTGAAACGCCCCGTCGCGACTGAGGCCGCCTTCGATGAAGATTCCCTGCGTCACGCCGTGCTTGGTAATCGTCTGGACGAACTTCGAAAGGATCGTGTGATACAGCGGCTCGCGATAGCGCCGCCGCACAAAGTAGCCGCCGAACCATTTGAAGACGTGATTCAGCGGCCAGACGCGCGCCCACTCGCCGATCGCATACGACAGCGAGATGAACTTGAACAGCATGTGCGCGACGAGGACGTAATCGGCGTTGGAGCGGTGGTTGATGATGTAGATCACGGCCGCCCCTTTCGAGGTTTCGGTGAACTCGCGGATCGGCTTGCGCTCGACCACGACGCGATAGAGGAAGTGCATGATCGCGCCGGCGACCGGCGCGCCGATGCGGTAATACGCGAGCAGGTTGAACTTGGGGACGATCTCCTGCAGGTATCTCCCCGCCTGCGCGCGCGCTTCTTCGATGGAGACGCGGTGATCGCGGGCGTAGGTCTGCACGGCCTGCACGACGTCGCGGCTGCCGAAGACTTCGAGCTCGATCTCGGCGTGACGCCGCTTGAGCTTGAACTGGTCGATGTGAATGCGCCGCTCGCGCTGCAGGCGGCGCGCATCGCGCCTGGCGTAGACGGTGATGACGGCGGCCAGCACCGCTACCGCCAGCAGGGTCACGAGCAACGCATTCATCGGTGACGCAAGTGTACGTCGCCCGTGCGCTCTCGCAACGTCGCCTCGCGAGGTGCACAATGCAGCGATGGCGCGCGGCTGGGAAAGCAAGTCTGTCGAATCACAGCAGACCGCCGAGGATCTGGGCGGTGCGAAACGGAAACTGACGGCGGAAGAACGCGAGCTGGCGTCGAACCGGGCGACGCTCGAGCTCTCGCGCGACCGCATCGTGCGCGAGCTCGCCACGGCGCGATCCGGCGTGCACCGGACCGCGCTGGAGAACGCGCTCGCGCATCTCGACGGCGAGCTCGCGAAGCTGCGCTAGCGCGCGTTACTTCGCGCCGGGTGGCGGCGGGGCGATGATCGCGTCCGGCACCTGATTGTTGATCGGCTTGATCGAACGGAGGTACGCGAATACCGCCTTCAGATCGTCGTCGGTCAGGCCGGCCACGTTTTGCCACGGCATCGGCGGAAGGATCGGCCGCGCGACGCCCCAGTGGCGGCCGGTGCGAATGGTGCGGATGAACATCTCTTCGGTCCAGATCCCGGTGCCGGTGAGGCGGTCGGGCGTGAGGTTCGCCGCGTAGCTGACGCCCCACGGTCCCGCGAACGCGGTGTTCGTCCCGGCGCCGATCCAGACCCACGGTCCGTTCGGCAGCTTCGGCGCGGGCGGCATCTGCAGCCCTTCAGGATGTCCGGAAAGGAGGCGCGTGCGATCGGGCTCCGGGCCGCGCGGCCCCATCTTGAACGGTGTGTGGCAGTCATTGCAGCCGCCGATGTTCACGAGGTACGCGCCGCGGGCAACGCGCGCTTTCGCCGCGGCCTGCGCGCTCTGCTGCGCGCGTGCGGCGTTGCGATTCGTGGCGGCGGCGGTGAGTGTGGCCGTGATGGCGAGTGCCGCGATGACGAGCGTGGTGGCGAACGAGGTGCGCTTGTTCATGATGCGTGGAATGTACGCGCCCCCTTTTTCGGCCGTTGCTAAGACTTTCCTATGGGGATGCGAAAAGATTCCTACGCCGTGTCTTTCATGCTCAGCGCAATGCGCCGCCGCTCCAGATCGACG
>DASVUA010000136.1:0-2816 GCA_036387295.1 Thermoanaerobaculia bacterium
ATGGCCGGCATGAGCTCCTTCTCGCCCGATGGTTCGAAGATCGCGTACAACCCGATCGCCACCGAATCGCAGTTCTGGAAGCGCTATCGCGGCGGCACGCAGTCGCACATCGGCATCTTCGATTTCGCCACGAGACAGTACGAGGAGGTGCCGCACACCGATGCAGGCGACCTCTTTCCGATGTGGTTCGGCAACGCGATCTACTTCGTCTCTGATCGCGACGGCGTGATGAATCTCTATCGCTACGACGTCGCCTCGCGCGAGATCCGGCAGCTCACCCGTCACGCCGAGTACGACGTCAAGTGGCCGAGTCTCGCCGCCGACGGCTCGGGACGCATCGCCTACACGAACGGCGGGAGGTTGTTCGTGTACGACATCGCCAAAGCAGCCGCCGCACCGGTGGCCGTGCGCGTCCTCAGCGACGCGCCGGCCACGCGCGTCATGTCCGTCAATGCACAAAAGTGGTTGCAGTCCGTCGCACTCTCCCCTTCCGGAGTGCGCGCGCTCATCGGTGCGCGCGGGGAGGTGTTCAGCGTCCCGGCAAAAGAGGGTGAACCGCGCAATCTCACCGCCACCTCCGGCGCGCGCGAGCTCTGGCCTGTCTGGTCGCCGGACGGAAAGTGGATCGCGTATGCATCCGATCGCAGCGGCGAGTACGAGCTCTACATCCGCCCGCAGGACGGCAGTTCCGGCGAAACCCGCCTCACCTCCCTCGGACCCGGGTTCCGCTCCGCACTGACCTGGTCTCCCGATTCGAAAAAGATCGCCTTCGGCGAAGTGTCGCTCGCGCTCTCGTTCATCGACGTCGAAAGCCGCAACGTGACGGTGGTCGATCGTTCCGATTACGGCGTCATCGACGAATTCGACTGGTCGCCCGATAGCCGCTGGCTCGTCTACGCGAAAACGGGCGCGAATCGCCTGCACCAGCTCTTCGCCTGTTCCGTCGCCGACCGCCGCATCCTGCCGCTCACCGACGGCAGAACGGACGACACCGATCCGCAGTTCGACGCGAACGGCCAGTACGTCTGGTTCCTCTCCAAACGGACGTTCACGCCGCGCTTCAGCGATTTCGAGCGGACGTTCAACTTCAACGGCACGACCGGCATCTACGCACTGCCGTTGCGGCGCGACGTCCCGTCGCCATTCGCGCCGAAATCAGACGAGGAAGGCGCACGCAAACCAGCAAAGTCCGAGGAGCGCGGAACGGTGCAGATCGACCCGGGCGTGCTGCAGCATCGCGTCATCGCGGTCGACGTCGACGCCGGCGATTACGACCGGCTGCGCTTCGCCAAAGGGCAGCTGTTCTACCTCGACACGCCTGCCGGATCCGAGACGAAAACGCTGCACGCATACGACATCGAAGGCGGCAGCGAACGGACCGTGATCGAGAAAATCGGCACGTATGCGCTCAGCGCAAACGGCGAGCGGCTGATCTATCGCGCCGGCACGACGGCGGGCATCCTCGACGCGAGCCGCGGCGGCAAAGTGGGCGACGGCGCGCTCGACTTCACGGGTCTCACCATGCGTCTCGACCGGCGCGCGGAGTGGAAGCAGATCTTCGATGAAGCGTGGCGCATGCTGCGCGACAACTTTTACGACCCGCAGATGCGCGGCGTCGACTGGCCGGCCATGAAAGCGCGGTACGAAGCGGAGCTGCCGTACGTCGCGCTCCGCTCCGATCTCAATTTCCTCATCGGCGAGATGAACGGCGAGCTCGGGGTGTCGCACATCAGCGCCTCCGGCGGCGATACGCTCGAGACGCGCCGCACCAGCACCGGTCTCCTCGGCGCAGACGTTGACGTCGCAAACGGCCTCTATCGCATCCGCAAAATCTATCGCGGCGACAACAGCGTTCCCGAAGCGCGTGCGCCGCTCGCCGAGCCCGGGATCGACGTGCGCGAAGGCGACTATCTCCTCGCAGTGAACGGCCGCCCGCTGCGCGCGTCCGACCCGCTCTTCGCCCCGTTCGACGAGACCGCCGGACACCAGGTGAGATTGCAGGTGAACGACAAGCCGCAGCAGGCCGGCGCGCGCACCGTGACTGTCGTGCCGCTCGCCAGCGAGGCGCAGCTGCGCTATCTCGACTGGCTCGAAACCAATCGGCGGAAAGTCGAAGCGGCCACCGGCGGACGTTGCGCCTATGTGCATCTCCCCAGCACCGGCGACGAAGGGATCTCCGCATTCGGCAGGCAGTTCTACGCGCAGGCCGATCGTCCCTGCCTGCTGCTCGACGCGCGCTGGAACACCGGCGGCCACATCCCCGACTTTTTCTTCGAGCGTCTCGCCCGCCGCCATCTCGAATACGACGCGCCGCGTTACGGCGCCGACGAGCATTACCAGCGCCCCGCGATCTTCGGCCCAAAGGTGCTGGTGATCAACGAATACGCCGGGTCGGGCGGCGACTCCGTCGCCGACTACTTCCGCAAATACGCACTCGGACCGATCGTCGGCAAGCGCACCTGGGGAGGCCTGATGGGCATCGGCGACGAGCTGCCGATGATCGACAACGGCCGCGTCACAGTGCCGAACATTTCGGCTTGGGACGTAGTGAACGGCGAAAGCGTCTGGATCGTCGAGAACCGCGGCGTCGACCCCGACATCGAAGTCGACAACCGCCCCGACCTCGTCATGCAGGGGCAAGATCCGCAGCTCGAACGAGGCATCGCACTCCTCAACGAAGCGCTGGCAAAGAACCCACCCTCAAAGCCAAACCGCCCCCCATACGGCGCTAACAAATCCCGAGACTGATCTTCAGAGAATCTCGGCATGAATCACATGCGCCGCAACTCGCGCCGTCGTCCTGGTGGAGCGGCGGG
>DASVUA010000137.1:0-1823 GCA_036387295.1 Thermoanaerobaculia bacterium
CCCGCCGCACCACGACGTTTCAGCGATCGAGGCCCCAGGCGGTTGCCTTGAGCCAGTCCATCAATTCTGTGGCGGTGCGCGGGTGCGAGATCCAGTAGCCCTGCGCGAGGTCGCAGCCGAATTCGCTGAGCATTCGCCACATCTCCTCGTCCTCCACCCCCTCGGCGCAAACCTGTTTGCCCAGATTGTGGCCGAGGTCGATCATCGTCCGGACGATCGCCGCGTCAGCGTCGTTCGTCGTCATTCCCAGCACGAACGACTTGTCGATCTTGATCTCGTCGATCGGCAGTTGACGCAGGTGTGTTAGCGACGAATAGCCGGTACCGAAGTCGTCCACCGAAAGACGCACACCCATCGATTGCAGCATCGAGAGGATCGCCAGCGCGTGCGCCGGGTCGGCCATGATGCTGCTCTCGGTGATCTCGATTTTCAGGAAGCGCGGATCGACCTGCCAGCGGTCGAGCGCCGCCTGCACTTTGGACGGCAGGTTGTGGTCGAGCAGGCTTTTCGCCGAAACGTTCACCGCGAGATGAATCGGCGCACCTTCGTCCTGCCACGCGCGGCACTGCTGCAGCGCGGCGTTCAGCAGCCAGTCGGTCATCGCGCGAATCAGGCCGGTGCGCTCCGCGGCCGGAATGAACGCGGCCGGCGGCAACAGCCCTCGCTGCGGGTGATTCCACCGCATCAGCACCTCGCAGCGCGTCATGAGGCCGCTGCGGATGTGCAGCTTCGGCTGGGAGTGCAGCGTGAGCTCGTTCGCTTCGATCGCGCGGCGCAGCTCGACGATCAGCGACATCTGATCGGCCGTGCGCGCGTCGCCGTCCTCGCGATGAAAGCTATAGCCGCTCTGCTTCTGCTTCGCGTCGTACATCGCGACGTCGGCGCGGCGGAGCAGCGTACGCGCGTCGGTGCCGTGCTCCGGATACAGCGCGATGCCGATGCTCGCGCCGACTTCGAGCACCTGCGCGTCGACGACGAACGGCTGTTCGAGCGTGTTCAGAATCCGCCGCGCGGTGATTGCGCAGGAGTGTGCGTCGGGGGTGGACGGCAATACGATCGCAAACTCGTCGCCGCCGAGGCGCGCAACGACGTCGCCGTTGCGCATCTGGTTCTGCAGCCGGAACGCGACCTGTTTCAGCAATGCGTCGCCGAACTGATGGCCGAACGTGTCGTTCACTTCCTTGAAGCGATCGAGATCCATCAGCATCAGCGCGGCCGCCGTCCCCCTGCCGCGCGCGTTCTCGATTGCGTTTTCCAGCGCGTCGAAGAGGAGCGTGCGATTCGGAAGGCCGGTGAGCGCGTCGTGCAGCGCCTGATGGCGGAGCGACGAGACCTGATGCCTCACCGCGGTGACGTCGCGGAGGAATGCGACCCAGTGCGTGAGCTGCCCGCCATCTTCGATCGGCACGAGTTGCAGATCGAGCTCGAACTCCGATCCATCGGCGCGCTGCGCGGTCGCTTCGGCGGCGAACGCGCGATGTTCGAAGACGTGATTGAGCAGCGCGTCGTGAATCGAACGATGCTGCTCGACGATGCCGAAGATCTGCGGCGTCTGCCCGATGATGTCCTCGGCGCGCAGGCCGTAAATCGCGCAGAAGCCGTCGTTGACGAACGCGATCCGCGGCCCGACCGCTTCGACCGCCGGCGTCAGAATCGCGATTCCTTCGCCGGTCACACGAATTGCCGAGCCGAGGAGCCGGAGCTGCTCGCCCTGAATCCGCTGCTCGGTCAATTGCCGCTGAACGTCGAGCTCAGGCATCAGCCCGCGATCATAACGCGTGCAGAGCGCCCCTCCGGGACGTAAGTCTGGTGGAGCGGCGGGC
>DASVUA010000138.1:0-9938 GCA_036387295.1 Thermoanaerobaculia bacterium
CGATACATGGTTCTTTACGATTGAGGGTTAAGGATTAGGAATTGAGGAATCAACACAGGATGGAAAATGATGAGCAATTAGGACGCATCTCGAGCAGCCGCTAATCCCCGCTTCTCGCTCCCGAATCCTCGATTCCCCCACCCGCCCTTGGCGCGGGACGGCGGATTCTATACGATGCCGCCGCAAAATCAGCGGGGGCAACCAGCACATGCGTAAGAAACGAATCGCCATCCTTTTCGGGATGGAAGACACCTTCCCCTGGGCGCTCATCGACGCGATCAACAAGCGCGGCGGTGACGATGTCGAGGCCTCTCCGGCCGAGTTGTCGTACCTCAAAGACGACGGCGTTTTTCCGTACGACCTCATCCTCGATCGCATCAGCCACGAGGTGCTCTTCTATCGCACCTATCTCAAGTGCGCTGCCGCCTCGGGTGTGCGCATCGTCAACAACCCGATCTGGTGGTCGGCCGACGACAAGTTCTTCGACAACCTCGTCGCCAAGGCTGCCAACGTCGCGGTTCCGCGCACGGTCCTGCTGCCGCACAAGCAGCATCCGCCGAACACCGAAGCCAAGTCGTTCCGCAACATGAAGTACGTCAACTGGGACGAGGTCTTCGACTACCTCAAGTGGCCGATCTTCATGAAGCCGGCCTACGGCGGCGGCTGGAAAGACGTCTACAAGTGCGATAACCCGCAGGAGTTCTTCGCCGCGTACGACCAGACCCGCGACCTCGTGATGATGGCGCAGGAAGCAATCGAGTTCGAGCTCTACTACCGCTGCTACGTCCTCGGCCGCAGCCGCGTCCGCATCATGGCGTACGACCCGAAGCAGCCGTTCCACGACCGCTATGTGAAGAATCCGCCTCCGATGGATCCAGCGTTCGAAGCGCGCATCAACCGCGATGCGCTCGCGCTCTGCGACGGGCTCGGCTACGACATGAACACGGTCGAGTTCGCGGTGCGCGACGGCATCCCGTACGCGATTGACTTCATGAACTGCGCACCGGACGCCGACCTGCACTCGGTCGGCCAGGAGAATTTCGACTGGATGGTCACCAACATGGCCGAGGTGCTGATCGAGATGGTGCGGGAAGGGAAGAAATTCGAACTGACCGGGAACTGGCCGACGGTCATGGACGTAACGAAGGACATCGGCACGCCCGTCGCTTAAACTGCTGACCATGCCCGCACAGCCGTCGTTCACGCTCGGGATCGAAGAAGAGTTTCAGGTCATCGATCCGGCCACGCGTCAGCTCAAGTCGCACATCCAGGAGATGTTCGACGAAGGTGAGAAGCGGCTCAAAGACGAGATCAAACGGGAAATGCATGACGCGGTGATCGAGGTCGGTACGCCGATCTGCCGAGACATCGCGCATGCACGCCGTGAGATCACCCGTCTCCGCAAAGAGATCATCGGCCTCGCGCGCGAGAACGGCCTCTGCATCGCCGCGGCCGGCACGCATCCCATCTCGCACTGGTCGACGGTTCCGATCACCGACGCCGACCGGTACGACCGGATCGTGTACGAGCTGCAGATGCTCGCGCGCGCCAACCTCATCTTCGGCCTGCACGTGCACGTCGCGGTCGAAGACCTCGAAACGCGCATTCAGATCATGAATGCGGCGAGCTACTTCCTCCCCCACGTCTTCGCCCTGTCGGTGAATTCGCCGTTCTGGTGCGGCCAGAACACGGGGTGGAAGAGCTATCGCGCGAAAGTGTTCGAGCGCTTCCCCCGCACCGGTCTGCCCGATCACTTCGACCGGCTCAGCGATTACGAGAACTACGTCAACACGCTCGTGCGGACGAACACGATCGACAACCCGAAGAAGATCTGGTGGGACCTCCGGCCGCATCCGTTCTTCCCGACGCTCGAGTTCCGCGTCTGCGACGTACCGATGCGGATCGACGAGACGATCTGCTTCGCCGCGCTCTTCCAGGCACTGACGGTGAAGCTGTATCGCATTCACTCGAAGAACATGACCTGGCGGATCTACGGCAAGTCGCTCCTCAACGAGAACAAGCAGCGCGCGGCGCGGTTCGGCACCGGCGCCAAGCTGATCGACTTCGGCCGCAGCGAGGAAGTGCAGTACACGGATCTGCTCGAAGAGCTGCTCGAGTTCGTCGACGACGTGGTCGACGAGCTCGGCTCGCGCACGGAGGTCGAGTACGCACGCGAGATCGTCCGCCGCGGCACCGGCGCCGATCGCCAGCTCGCCGTATACGCCGAGCGCAATGACCTGCACGACGTGGTGGACTACATCGTGCGCGAGACCGAGCACGGCGTCGTCTGACCGTCCCGTTTGCGGTTGCCGGTTGTCCCGTGAACCGTTGCCCCGAGCGAAACGCTGCAGAGAACTGACAACCGACAACCAACGACACGCACAGAGCCATGCAACAGTACGACATTCACGAACCGCACGATTTCTTCGAGTACGTCCGGATGGAGGACGACTCGCAGCCGCCGGCGCGGCGCGATTGCATCGACGTCGCGTTGCTCGACATGAACCACTCGTGGCCGAACGTCGGCCATGACGCGCTCGTGCACGTGGTGCTCGACGCCGCCTGTTCGCTGCGCGACGAGCTCGCCCGCAGCGCGAAAAAAGTGCGCGTGATCTCGTACGACGTCCGCCGCCGCAACGTCGTCCCCGACTCGCCGAACGGCCGCTTTCAGCTCTACATCGGCACCGGCGGTCCGGGGCATCTCGACCCGCGGCTCAACGACGGCAAGCACGAATGGAGTCAGGGAGTCGAGGAGACGGCCGAGTGGGAAGCGCCGCTCTTCCGCCTCTACGACGACATCCTCGCAGACGAGTCGGCGGCGATGCTCGCGGTCTGTCATTCCTTCGGGCTGGTCTGCCGCTGGGCCGGCATCGCGAAGCCGGTGCTGCGCGACGAAAAGAGCAGCGGAATGCCGCTCAACCGCCTTTCGCGCGAGGCGATGCAGCATCCGTGGTTCTCGCAGTTCGCGCGCGAGCTGCCCGACCGGCAGCATTTCCGCGTCGTCGACAACCGCCTCTTCGACCTGATTCTCGAAGACGCACGGACGAGCGTTCCGATCGCATTCGAAGCGGCCGGCAGCACCGCGCTGACGATGGTCGAGCTCGCGCGCTCGCGCGACGGCGAGATGCCGCGGTTTCTCGGCGTGAACCACCATCCCGAGATCGTCGACCGCGAGCACATCATGCAGGTCCTCGACGAAAAGCGGGCGCACGGCGAAGTGTCCGATCAGTGGTACGAGGAGCGCGCCGTCACCTTGCGCGACCTTTTCCGCGACGAGCAGGAACGGCAGAGCCGCCTCACCTCGCGCTACACGCTGCTCGAGCCGCTGCGCCACAACCTCGCCCGCATCATCCGCGAACGGTAGTGGCGTCATAATCCGCCGCGAATGCAATCTCCCGGACTGAAGATCGTCGCGATCGGCGGCGGGACGGGCTTGTCGACGCTGCTGCGCGGCCTCAAACGCTATGTCGACGCGGAGGGGCCGTGGTCGGTGTGCGAGCTCGGCGCGATCGTCACCGTCACCGACGAAGGCGGCAGTTCCGGCGTGCTGCGCAAAGAATTCGGGATGCTGCCGCCCGGCGACATCCGCAACTGCATCGTCGCGCTGGCGGAAGAAGAGCAACTCCTCTCGCAGCTGTTCAATTACCGCTTCGATACCGATTCCGCCCTCAAGGGCCACTCGCTCGGCAATCTGCTGCTGACGGCGATGTGCGAGATCACCGGGAGTTTTGACAACGCGGTGCTCGCGGCCTCGGAAGTCCTCAAGATCCGCGGACAGATCTATCCTTCGACGCTCAGCGACATCCGGCTGCGTGCGACGCTCGAGGACGGCACGGTGCTCGTAGGTGAAGTCGCGATCAGCGGCTCGAACATCGGCGACGCGCCGCGCAACACCGTGCGGCACGCACGCATCACCAACCTCGATCTCGAGCCCGAAGGGGCCGAGCCGACCGCCGACGCGCTCGCAGCGCTCGCGGCGGCCGATCTCATCATCATCGGCCCCGGCTCGCTCTACACCTCGGTGCTCCCGAATCTCGCGATCGGCAAACTCGCCGAAGCGCTGCGCAACGCGAAAGCGCTGCGCGTCTACATCTGCAACGTCATGACGCAGCCGAACGAAACCGACGACTACTCGGCGCAGGATCACCTCCAGGCGATCATCGAGCACGCCGGCCTGGTGGTGGACGTGATGGTGATGAACGGCCGCAGGCCATCCGAGACGATCGTCTCGAACTACGCGGCCATGAATCAGGTGCCGGTGCAGTTCGACGTCGAGGCGATCCGCATGCTCGGCGTCACCCCGTTCTTCGGCGACATCATTGCAGAGGACGACTTCGTACGGCACGACCCGACCGCGCTGGCGCAGACGGTGTTCAAGCTCTACGACAGCTACGGCCGCACACTGGAACGAATGAGACGCGACGCATGAATCAGAACCTCGAAGTGATCATCCTCGCCGCGGGCCTCGGCACGCGCATGAAGTCTTCCACCATCAAGATCCTGCATCGAGCCGCGGGGCGTCCGATCATCGACTACGTGCTCGACCTCGCGTCGGGACTCTGCAGAACGCCGCCGGTGATGATCGTCGGCTTTCAGCGCGATGCGGTCCAGAGCTCGGTCGGCGAGCGCGCCCGCTACGCCGTGCAGGACCAGCAGCTCGGAACGGGCCACGCCGTGCTGCAGGCCGCCTCGCTGCTCGAAGAAGGCGCCGGCGTGGCAGGCAAACGCATCCTCATCCTCTCGGGCGACGTGCCGCTCACGCGCCCCGAAACGCTGCAGCGCCTGCTCGACGAGCACGAGCGCAGCGGCAACGCGCTGACTCTGCTCACGATGAAGCTCGATCAGCCGGCGATGTACGGCCGAATCGTGCGCGACGAGAGCGACGCCGTGACGCGCATCGTGGAAGCGAAAGACGCCTCCGACGAACAGAAACGCATCAACGAAGTGAACGCCGGGATCTACGTTTTCAACGGCGAACACCTGTTCGACAACCTCCGCAATCTCTCACCGGAGAACGCGCAGAAGGAGTACTACCTCACCGATCTCCTGGCCGTGATTCGCAACGCCGGGCATCGGGTCGGGGCCGTGATCGCGGACGATCCGGTCGAAGCGCTCGGCGTCAATTCACGCGCCGAGCTCGCGCAGGTCGAGAACGAGATTCAAGGCCGCGTGGTCCATCGCCTGATGAGCGAAGGGGTGACGTTCCGCAACCCCTCGACGGTCGTCATCGATTCGAGCGTCTCGATCGGACCCGACACGGTCGTCTATCCGTTCGTGACGATCGAAGGGATGACTCGCATCGGCGAAGGCTGCGTCATCGAGCCGGGCGTGCATCTCGTCAACGTCACGGTCGGCAACGACGTGCATCTGAAAACCGGCACTGTCGCCGAAGACGCGATCATCGAAGACGAAGCGGCCGTGGGGCCGTACGCCCATCTCCGCCCCGGCACGAATCTCGGCAAGCGCGTCAAGGTCGGGAACTTCGTCGAGACGAAGAAAGCGGTGTTCGGCGAAGGGGCGAAAGCGTCGCATCTGTCGTACATCGGTGACGCCGAGATCGGCGCAAACGTGAACATCGGCGCAGGCACCATCACCTGCAATTACGACGGCGTCAACAAGCACAAGACCGTCCTCGAAGACGGCGTGTTCATCGGCTCCGACACCCAGCTCGTGGCGCCGGTGCGCGTCGGCCGCGGCGCGTATGTCGGCGCCGGCTCGACCATCACGAAAGACGTCCCCGCCGACGCGCTCGCGCTCAGCCGCACGCCACAGAAAACCGTCGAAGGCTGGGCGCTCAGGAAGAAGCAGAAATGAGCATCACCGCCTGAACCGGCGCGCGACGAAGAACACCGGCACGAACGCCAGAAACATCCCCGTGATGATCATCGGAACGGCCACCGCCGAGCCGATGCTCTTGCGCGCAAGCAACACGATCGCAATCAACTCGATCGCGATCCCCACCAGCGCGACGGCAATCGCAAAAACTTTGGAGCGTCTGTCGTTCATCGAAATCAAACCTCGATCCGGGCAACCTCTCCCGCCTGGACGTTTTCAACCGCGCCACGCAACACCGCGGCCAGTCCGTGCAGTACGTCAAAGCGAAGGCGCGGCGTAACGATCACCACGACGCCGATCGAGTAGCCGGTGAGCGTTTGTTGAAATTGCATCCGGCGGTCGGCTGTCACGAGAACGTCGAATGCAGCTTCTGCGCGCCGCAGAAGCTCACCGTTCTTGAAGCCGCCCCAGCCTTCTTCCTGAACTGTGCGCACAAAGCACTCCGGCAAGTCGGCGCGCAGATTTCGCGGGATGTTTTCGTCCAAAAGTACGCGTCTCACGCGATTCGCGCGAGTAACGCTCGCCCTGCTTCTTCGAGGAACGCGACCGCTGTCGCCCGCGTCACGCCGGGGTAATCGTCGAGAAACTCTTCGATCGTGTCGCCGCCTTCGAGGTAGTCGAGCAGCGCCTGCACCGGCACGCGCGTCCCGACGAACACGGGCGTGCCGCCGAGAATCTCCGGGTCCGAATGAACGATGTCTCTGGGGTCCATAGGGGCTACAGGATAGCGCGTGACGATCAGCGTGGCTGCAGGTCGACGCGCATGCGGCCGAAGTCGATCACGACGTTGAAACGGCCGAGGAAGTTCTGGCCGACGATGCCGGCAGCAACCTCGCGCTCATCGGATGAATACATAGGAATGGTTTTGAACGTGCCGTTCCAGGCGCCGATGCCGATCTGCACGTTCTCGAGCTTCGAGCCGCGCTTCATCGCACCACCGAGACCCTGCAGCGTCGCGAGGTGCCCGCCCGCGAGACCGCGCACCGGCAACGCGCTGAGACGCGTTTCGTTGAGAAACGTGATCTCCGAGCCGGTGTCGATGATGAAGAGAAACCACCCTTTCGAATTCACCGCGCCGCGCACGTGCGGACGGAAGCCGCTGTAGAACAGATTCTGGTTCACGTCCGGCCGGCGATCGAGCTCGGTGAGGCGGGTGAACGTGACCAGCCGCCGGTCGAACTCGAGCTCGAGGCGGAACTCTTTGAGGAGGTGCGTTCCAAGAAGGAAGTCCATGTGGAACTCCTTCCCTTCCTTCTTGTTGATGAGGAAGCGCATCTTCTCGTCGGGCATGATCGCGACCGGCACATTCGCGATGGTCATGTTGTCGAGCTCGAGCGTGTCGAGCAGGCCGAAGCGCACCTGGATCGGCTCGCCGAGGAGGCCGTAGAACGTCCCCTCGCTCTCACCGAGCGTGCGCACCTGCAGTTGATCCGCGAGGCGGCGCGAGATGATCGACAGCACGGCGCCGGAATCGATCACCCCTTCGACCGTCCGCGTGCCGTTGAGTTTCGTCGAGATGCGCGGCACGTCGGGGCGGCCGAACTTGAAGCTGAGCCGCTCGCTGTGCTTGCCGCTGAAGCGATACACCGGCACATTCACGAGCGATTTCAGATAGTCGAGGTGCCATTTGCGCACCGTCAACCCGCGCTCGGTTGCGGCCTGAGCCCATTCGAGGCTCGATTCGTAGTTGTTGTCGAGATACTCGACCTGCGAAAGGTCCCACGCGATCTCGGCGTAGACGGGATTCGGAGGATTGAGGTCGATCGCGGCGCGGAGCAGCGAGCGCGCTTCGTCGAAACGGCCGGCCGCGAGATAGGCGCTGCCGAGTGCGCCGAGCTCCGTCGCGGAGCGGCGGGTACGCCCTTCGGCAACGGCTGTGAATTCGATCGCGCGCAGGTAATCCGCTTTGCGGACCATCGACGGGATGTCGGAGCCGCGCTCGATGTTCGCCGGCGTCAGTCGGAGCGGCGCGACCGAGACGTCGTTGTAAAGCGAACAACCGCTGAGTGCCAGGAGCATCGCAACCGCGACGGGGTGGCGCAACATATCGATTTCCTCGCTGAGAACGGGCGGATTGTATGGGCGTTCCCGCGGGATGGACGGCGTGACGTCATTTCGCTACAGCGGCTTTCGCGATCTGTCACACCGTGTCACGCGCGCACCAGAATCCCGAGCTCGCGGATCTGATACGCGAGCGCCTGCCGCGACATCTTCAGCAGCGCGGCGGCGCGGTTCTGATTGCCGTTCACCTGCATCAGCGAACGTTCGATCAGCTCGCGTTTGAAGCGGGTGACGGCGTGCTGATACGAGCCCGCCGCCACACGCGCCGGTGCGACGTTGCGCAGCCGCTCCGGCAGATGCTCGACCTCGATCTCCTTCGACTCGCCGGCCATCGCATGCGCGGCGCGAATCGTGTTCTGCAGCTCGCGCACGTTCCCCGGCCACGAGTACGCGGTGAAGATCGCCTCGACGTCGGGCGCGAGGAGTGCCGGCCCGGAGCGATGCTTCTCCCGCTCGACCGCGAGAAAGTGCGATGCGAGCAACAGGATGTCGCCGCCGCGCTCGCGCAACGGCGGCAACGGCACTTCGACGCCGCGGATGCGGTAGTAGAGATCGTCGCGAAACCGTCCTTCTTCCACCGCCGAATCGAGCTTGCGATTCGTGGCGCTGACGATGCGCACGTCGGCGGTGCGATTGACGGTGTCGCCGACGCGCCGGAACTCCCCTTCCTGCAGAAAGCGGAGCAGCTTTGCCTGTGTCGGCAACGGGAGCTCGCCCACTTCGTCGAGAAAGAGCGTGCCGCCGTCGGTGGTCTCGATGAGACCGGCGCGATCGCGATCGGCACCGGTGAACGCGCCGCGCACGTGTCCGAACAATTCGCTCTCGACGAGGTTCTCGGGCAAGGCTGCGCAGTTGACGGCGGTGAAGGTCTTCTGACGCCGCGGCGACTGGCGATGGATCGCACGCGCGACCAGTTCTTTGCCGGTTCCTGATTCGCCGAGGACGCACACCGCAACGTCGCGTTTCGCGACGCGCGCGACGAGCGACTCCACTTCGCGAATGGCCGGCGACTGTCCGACGATGCCGTCGATCGCGGACGCTCGTGCCGGATGGGCGCGCTCATCCTGCTCGACGAGGCGGCGGAGGCGATGGTTCTCCGAGCGCGTGCGGAAGATCGCGGCAAGCGCGTCGCGTCCTTCACTCGTCCAGCGCGATGCGCCTTCGACGTAAAGCAGCTCGCGATCGCTGCAGGCGATCCAGTCCGGCAGCTCCTCGAGTTGATCGAACGACGGCGGTGCATACGATCCGAGCGCGTTCCATTGTCCGAGCCGGTTGCGCGTGGCGAAGCACCACGGCAGATCGAAATCGTGCGCCTGGAACGGGAACTCGCGCGTAGCCGCGGCGCGAAGCAGCCGCAACTCGACCTCGGCAGGTTGAGGCGCGGGATCGAACACGAGGTCGTACTTTGCGGCGAGCCCTCGTGCGGTTGCGTCGTCGTTGCTCGCAACGGCACAGCGGAATGCGAACAGCTCTTCGGGGACGGTTGCGACGGGCTGGTTGCGAGTTGCCGGGGCGGCAGCGTCCGGGCGGAGCTCGCCGCCCGTCACCCGCGTTCTCCGCCGCGCAAGCTCCGCATTGCCGGATTTGCCGGTCGACAGCAGTGCGGAGTTGCGTCCTTCCAGCCAGTTCAGCTCATCGAGAATGAGTGCGGCCGCTTCGCGAATCTGGCCGTGCACGCCGTTGCGTTCGCAGATCGCCTGCGCCGCGCGGCGTGCATCGGCAAAACGGCCGCGCGAAAAATCGAGGTGTGCGGTGAGCAGATTCAGTTCGGCGAGACGCACCTCGTCGCGCGTGCCGGAGTAGTAGTGGCGCAGACGCGCGATGCGCTGTGTTGCGTGCGCCCACTGCGCGTGATCAGCCGCGAGATACGCGAGCGTGAACACGATGCCGCCCGCGGCACGATCGCCTTGCGTCTCCTCCACTTCCTGCAGCGCTTCCACCGCAATCGCGCGCGCCTCGTCCCACGCGCCCGCGGAGAAAACCGCGAAGAGACGATCGAGCGACGCGTCGATGCGCTCGCAGGTGTTGCGTGCACGCTCGTG
>DASVUA010000139.1:0-8996 GCA_036387295.1 Thermoanaerobaculia bacterium
CCCCCGCCGCTCCACTAGATCCCAACCCGCCCATTGGTTATTAGCGCGTTCTTAAATTTCGCGACGGTTGCGACGTTCACAATCCGTTTTCCGGTTCGTTGCAAACCTTCCCAAACCTCTGCGCGCGCCAGACGTTTAGAACGCACAGGAGGATCACCCAACATGAAACGTAGTCTGATTGCAGTCTCGCTTCTCATCGTTCTCGTCTCGCTCGCCGCGTGCTCCAGCATGGGCGGCGGCGGTGCGGCCACCTCGGGCGTCATCACGGCGGTCGGCGACAACACGATCACCATCTCGTCCAACGGTCAGTCGATGACCTACAACCTCACCTCGAGCACGTACGTGTACAACTCGCAGGGTGCGCGCGCGCGGCAGGCGTTCCTCTCGAACGGCCAGCGCGTCCGGGTCGTTGCGAACGGCCAGCAGGCCGTCACGATCAACGTCGAATCGTAGTCGCGCGGTCTCGAGGAGCGGCGGGCTCACGGGCCCGCCGCAACCCTTCTCCCCCACCTCAAGCTTCGGCTTTCCGCGCTTTCCTGCGGTGATAGAGCCAGAAGCCGATCGCGATCAGCACGATGACCGCGAGCCCGTACTTTTCGATCCCTTCCACACGCCCGAGCACCGACTCGATCGCGCGGCCGAAGTAGTAGCCCAGCGCGGTGATCGCGCCCGCCCACACCGCGCAGCTCACGGCTTCGTACACGAGAAACTTCACGAGCGAGATGCGCGACATCCCGATGATCACGGCGCACGTGATGCGCAGGCCGTAGATCCACTGCGTGAGGATGATTGCCGCGGCGCCGTAACGTTCGAAGATCCGCACGCCGGGACCGAACGAGCGCTTCATCGCCGGAAACCGGTCGAGCAGCTTCACGCCGTGCACGCGGCCGAGCCAGAACCAGAAGATGTGACCGACGTAGGCGCCGAGGAAGGCGACGAGCGTCACCAGCCAAATATCGAGGTAGCCGCGCGACGCGAAGAATCCCGCCGCCACGAGAATCGCCTCTCCTTCGAGGAAAGTGCCGATGAAAACGGCCAGATATCCGAATTGCTCGAGCAGATTTTCGGGCGACATCAGTACAGTCCGTCTGCAAGATTCGGGGCGAGCCTGAAATTGCGGCGCATCGAAGTTACATTAGACCTGCACGGAGACGACCGATGAAACGAGCTTTGATCATTTCTCTGGCCGGCGCACTCGCCTTCCCCATCTTCGCCGGCGAGCCGAAGAAAGAGGCGAAGGCGACCGCCTCCACGCAGGCCACGGCTCCCGCCGTTTCCGATTCGCCGCTCGTCCAGGCCGCGAAACGCTCGAACCGCCGCAACGGGAAGAAGACGACCATCGTCATCACCAACGAAAGCGTCCGCTCGAGCAAAGGTCACATCACCACCGCCGCGCAGCAGCCGGCGCCGTTGAGCGTTCCCGACCCGGCGCCCGGCCCCGAGCAGGAGCTCGCCGAACGCCAGGCCAAACGCGCCTCCGAGGCCAGACGGCTCGAGGCCGCGCGCGCCGAAGCGGCCGCGAAGGCCAAAGAGCACCGCGAGAACGTTCGCCGCAACGCGACGCAGCAGGTCGAGCAGGGGATGTACGAAAGTCTGGAAGGCGATCCCGCGTCGGCTGAACATGTCGCCGAAACGACCGGCGACAAGAAGCCGCCGCTCTGAGCTCAGACCAGGCACCGCCGCACCGCTAACCGCGGTGCGCTCCTTCGCGCTCGAGCGTGCGGAGGATCTTTTCGAGCAGCACCCACACCTGATCGATCTTCTGCTCGAGCCGCGTGAGCCGCGCGTCGAAATCGCCGCTCTCCAACTCCGCAACGATGTCCCAGAAGATCGGATCGTTCGGCGCGTTTCGTTGCGCCTTCTGCTTCCGGCTGATGGTCTCGTCGGCGTCGACTTCTTCCGGATAACAGCGCTCGATCATCGTCCGGATCGAGCTCTCCGGCGCGATGAGCGGCGTCACCGGCATCCCGGCCGCGGCCTGCAGCTTCTCGAGCACTTCCTCGTCGCTCGGGTCGACCATCGCGACCTCGAGCCGTTCCCCTTCCACGCGCACAGGCACCGCCTTGCACTCGAGCACGAGCGCGCGGCTGATCTTGCGCAGCACTTTCTTGGGGATGTCGACGTGCAGAAGGCTGATACAGGGAACGTCGATCTGCTTGGAGAGGAACGCGGCGAGAACGTTTTCGTCGATGAATTTCAGTTCGACGAGGGTCGATCCGAAGCGCTTGCCGCCCTGCTTCTGTTCAGCGAGGGCGATCTGCATCTGAACCTCGTCGATGAGGTTCGCCGCGAGCAGCATTTCGCCGAGGTTCTGCCGATGCATGCGCGGCACATCGTACCCTCTCCCCGCGTGACGGGGAGAGGGCGCGTTGCAGGTTGGGTTTAGACGGTGCGGTACATGCCGGGCGTGCCGACGCGCGAACGCTTCCACGCGCGGTAGCCGCCGATCAGGCCGAGAACCATACCGAGACGGCCGAGGCCGACCATGCGAGCCATTCCGCGAGTCGACGACTGCCCCATTTTGAAAGCAAAGATTCCTTTGAGAATGTTCAGCATTTGCCCTCCATTGACAGTTATTCATTGCAACGGCGAGGCCATGTTGCTGCTGCTCAACCCATTGAATCGCGGATATTTACGATCGCAAACGAGGCGTAGCCGCTGACAAAAAGCGTGAGGAACGGCACCGCCGTCCAGTAGCCCGAAACCGCGAACGTGACGATCGTCCCGAGAAAGAAAAGCGCCAGCAGCGCTTCGGCAACCCCGCTCGACCATCGGGAGCGAAACGCATCGCGGTTTGCCGCGACCCGCGTCGCGCCGCCGCTGCGATCGAAGAGCGATGGCGAACCCGCTTTCGGAGTCCGTTTGAAGTAGCCGCCCGTTTCGAACACCCCTTCCACCACCGCGCCCGCATTGCGCACCGCCATCCCGACACCGACCGGCAGCACGGCGAGCAGGTCGCGCAGCGGCGGCGCGGGACGTCCGGCCCAGCGTTGTCCTTCGCGATAGAAGAGCAGCACCGAACCGCTCGACGTCACGAAGAGAAGCAGGTCGATCGCGAACGTCCAGGTGAGGTCGTGCTCGTAGCGCACGAGCATCGCGGGAACCATGAGCAGCGCGAGCACGACACTGAGGAGGTAGGCGGCGTTGTTCGTCAGATGAAGCAGCGCTTCGAGTTTCGTCGCGCGCGGCAGCTCGCTCTTCACGATGCGGCCGACGAGCTTGCGCGCGGTCTGAATCGAGCCTTTGACCCAGCGGTGCTGCTGGTCCTGGAAGCCGCTCAGCGCCGCCGGCAGTTCGGCGGGCACTTCCACGTCGTTCAGAAAGACAAAGTCCCAGCCGGCGAGCTGCGCGCGGTACGACAGATCGAGATCTTCCGTGAGCGTCGAAGACGACCAGCCGCCTGCATCTTCGATCGCCGCGCGGCGCCACACCCCGGCGGTGCCGTTGAAGTTGAAGAAGCGTCCGCCGAAATTGCGCGCCGCCGATTCGACGGCAAAGTGCGCGTCGAGAAAAAGCGCCTGCACGCGCGTCAGCAGCGACTCGTCGCGATTGAGGTGCGTCCAGCGCGCCTGCACCATCCCCACCCGCGCGTTCGCCGCAAAGTGCGGCACGATGCGCAGCAGCACATCGGGCGGCGGAACAAAGTCGGCGTCGAAGATCGCGAAGAGCTGCGCGTCGCTCGAGCGCATTCCGTGCGCAAGCGCCCCCGCTTTGAATCCGTCGCGCGCGGGACGGCGGATGTGCGCAATGCGCGGATCGCGCGCGGCGGCGTCCGCAACGATGCGCGACGTTTCGTCCGTCGAATCGTCGAGCACCTGAATGTCGAGCGCCCCCGGATACTCGAGCCGCATCACCGCTTCGAGCAAACGGGCCGCGACGCGCGGCTCGTTGTACAGCGGCAGCTGCACCGTCAGCGGCGGAAACAGCTGCGCCGTTGCACGCGCCGGCTGCGGCGATCGCCGCCGCAATCTGACAAGATGGAATCGATGGACGCTGTACACGGCCACGGCGCTGAGTACGAGGTAATACAGCGCGAGAAGGCCCGCTTCGGCAGCGCTCATGGAGTGGCGGTCATTCTACTCGCCGCTGCAGTGGCGCTCATGCCGTTCGTCACGCGCCAGTACGGCTTCCGCGGATTCGTCGCGATCTATTGCGTCGCGGTGGCGGCGTGGTTGCCGCTGGTGCGACGCACGCTGCCGCTCGCGGCGACGATCACCATCGCGATCGTGCTGCGCGCGCTGTTCCTGTTCCACGAGCCGGCGCTTTCGGGCGACGTGTATCGCTATCTTTCCGATGGAAGGGTGAGCGCGAGCGGCGGCAATCCGTACACCTACCTGCCGTCGGATCCGCGCGTCAATCATCCGGAGATCCGTTCGATCTATCCGCCGCACGCGCAGCTTCTGTTCGCGGTCGTGCACGAGCTGACCGCGTGGCGTCTGCTCATCATCGCCGCCGATGTCGCATGCATCGTTCTATTGCGCCGCGGCGGAGCGCTCGCGTTCGCGGCGTGTCCGCTCGTGATCGTCGAAGGCGCATGGAGCGGTCACATCGACGCGCTGGCGGCCGTGCTGCTCGCGTTTGCGTTTACGCGCCGTTCGTCGCTCGCGGCAGGATTCGCGGTCGGATTGAAAGTGATACCGCTCGCGGCGATCCCGATGCTGTTCCGGCGGCGCATGCCGCCGCTGGCGTTTTTCGCCGCGCTGCTGCTGCCGGTGCTGCCGTTTCTCGGCGGCCCGATCATGCCGGGCTTTCGCGAGTACGCGACGCGCTGGATCTTCAACTCACCGTTGTACGACCTCGTCTTCGCGATCGTCTCGCGCGTGCCGACGAAAGAGCTCTGGACGCATCATCCGCTGCGGTTCGAGCTGGTCTCCGATTTCGTCTATCGCCACGTTTATCCCGACTTCATCACACGCGCGATTCTCGGCGTCGTTGCGCTCGCGGCGATCGTGATCGCGCGCCGCGGCACGACGGCCATCGCGGCACTGCTCCTCTGCTCGCCGGCCATTCATCCCTGGTACTGGCTGACGCTCGTGCCGCTCGCGCTGATGGAGCGCAGCCGCTGGCTGTATGTCGCGGTCGTGATGCCGCTCTCGTATCTGCTGTACGCGGGAGTGCCGGCGTGGATCGTCTACGCGTGCTCTGCTTTGAGCGCTCTCGTCATCAGCCGCTGCAGTCCGCCGCCCGGCGATTCGCCTTCGTAAAGCACGCGATGCATCTCGCTCGCGATCGGCATTTCGATGCCGTGTTTCTCCGACATCTGCACGGCCGATTTCGAGGTCTTGATCCCTTCGGCCACGAACTTCGAGCCGCTGAGGATCTGCTCGAGCGTCCGCCCTTGCCCGAGCTGCACGCCGACCGTGCGATTGCGTGAGAGCGCGCCGGTGCAGGTGAGAACGAGATCGCCCATGCCCGCGAGGCCGGCGAACGTTTCGAGGCGTCCGCCGAGCGCGAGGCCGAGGCGTGTCATCTCGTGGAGGCCGCGCGTGATCAGCGCCGCGGTCGTGTTCGAGCCGAGGCCCATTCCTTCGAGTACGCCGGCAGCGATGGCGATGACGTTTTTCAGGGAGCCCGCGAGCTCCACGCCGACGACGTCGCTGGAATGATAGAGCCGGAACGCCGCGCCGGACATTACCTGCTGCGCTTCCTGCGCGAACTCGACGTCCTTCGACGCGATGACGGCGGCCGTCGGATCGGCCCGCGCGGTCTCGAGCGCGAACGTGGGACCGGAGAGAACGGCAAACGCGGCCAGCTGTTCGCCGAGCACGCTCGCCGTCACCTCGGACATGCGATCGAGCGACTGGTTCTCGATCCCTTTCGTTCCCGAGATCACTTTCACCCGGCCGCGAAAGTGCGGCCGCAGATTCGTGAGCACTTCGCGATAGTGATGGCTCGGCACGACCATGAAGATCGTGTCGGAAAAGCGCGCCGCCTCGGCCAGGTCGTTCGTGGCGTGCACGCGCTCGCCCACCGGCATGCCATTGAGGTAATCGGGATTCGCGCCGGTGCTCCGGATCGTCGCTGCGACTGCCGGATCGTGCGCCCAGAGCGTCACTTCGTTGCCTGCACGCGCGGCGGTGATCGCCATCGCGGTGCCGAACGAGCCGGCGCCGATGATCGAGATCTTCATTCGCGCTCCTTCTTCTGGCCGAAGCGCCGTTCGGTGCCCTGCGCGAGGCGGGCGATGTTCTCGTGATGCTTCATGATCACGGCGAGCGCGATGCCGGTGCTCATGACCACCCACCAGTACGGCGCGTTGTTGGCGAGGAAGCGAAAGAACAGCGGGATCGACGCCGCGCCGACGATCGAGGCGAGCGAGACGTAGCGGAACGCCAGCAGCACGATCGCAAAGACGATGAACGTGCCGAGCGTGACGATCGGATCGAGCGCCAGCACGATGCCGATGCCGGTCGCCACGCCTTTACCGCCGTGAAACCCGAGCCACACCGGAAACATGTGCGCAAGGACCGCGATGAGCCCCGCGCCTGCGACCCAGAGCTCGCGCGACTCCCACGGCTGCATCCCCGGCGCGAACGGCCATTCCGGACGCGAGACGAGATAGCGCGCAACGGCGATCACCGCATAGCCCTTCGCGATGTCGAGGAGCAGCGCGATGATCCCGGGTAGCCTGCCGGCCGTCCGCGCGACGTTCGTCGCACCGACGTTGCGGCTCCCATGTTCGCGGACGTCTTTGCCCGCGACCAGCTTCACGATCAGAAAGCTGAACGGAATCGAGCCGATCAGATACGCAAGCGCGACGAGTACGACAGGCAACATGCGGGCGCTATTGTATGTGGCCAGGTGCGCGTCACAAGGTGGTCGGCGGGCTGCTCCGCGCGCCGGGGAACGGTCGGCGGGCTGAGAGCCCGCCGCTCCACCTGGTTCGTCAGATGTTTTCGACGATGTGCTTTGCGAACTCGCTGGTCTTCACCTTCGTCGCGCCGGTCATCTGGCGCTCGAGATCGTAGGTGACTTTTTTCTGCTGGATGGTTTTCGCGAGACCGCGCTCGATGCCGTCGGCGGCTTCGTTCCACTTCATGTGGCGAAGCATCATGACGCCGCTGAGGATGAGCGAGCCGGGATTGATGACGTCCTGGTTCGCGTACTTGGGCGCGGTGCCGTGCGTCGCTTCGAAGATCGCGACTTCGTCGGATTCATTCGAGCCGGGCGCGATGCCGAGACCGCCGACCTGCGCGGCGAGCGCGTCGGAGATGTAGTCGCCGTTGAGGTTCGTCGTGGCGATGACGGAGTACTCGCTCGGGCGGAGCAGGACCTGCTGAAACATCGAGTCGGCGATGCGGTCCTTGATCACGATCTTCCCATCGGCGCCGCCGGGGCCGACTTCCGATTCCGGAATCGTGACGCTGCCGAATTCTTCTTTCGCGATCTGGTAGCCCCAGTCTTTGAACGCCCCCTCGGTGAACTTCATGATGTTGCCTTTGTGCACCAGAGTGACGGAGTCGCGCTTCTCCGCGATCGCGTATTCGATCGCTTTGCGGACGAGGCGCTTCGAACCGAATTCGGAGATCGGCTTGATGCCGATGGCCGAGCCTTCGCGGATCTTGCCGCCGGTGCGCCGCTCCATCGAATTGAGGAACTGAATCACTTCGTTGGCGACGTCGGAGTTCGCCGTCCATTCGATGCCGGCGTAGACGTCTTCGGTGTTCTCGCGGAAGATCACCATGTCGACCTTCTGCGGCTCGCGCACCGGCGAAGGGACGCCTTCGAAGTAGCGCACCGGACGGACGCAGGCGTAGAGATCGAGCACCTGGCGCAGCGTGACGTTCAGCGAGCGGATGCCGCCGCCGACCGGCGTGCCGAGCGGGCCTTTGATCGAGACGCGGTAATGCGCGAGATGATCGAGCGTTTCCTGCGGCAGGTACTCACCGAAGCCGGCGTTCGCCTTGTCGCCGGCGAACACTTCGTGCCAGTGAATCCTGCGCTTGCCGCCGTAAATCTTCTCGACGGCGCCGTCGATCGTGTACTGCGTCGCGCGCCAGATGTCGGGGCCGGTGCCGTCGCCCTCGATGTACGGGATGATCGGATCGTCCGGAACGACGAGACGGTTGTTTTCGTAGCCGATGCGGGTGCCGGAAGTCGGGTGCGCGATGCGATTCGCCATAGCGGGCGCACTCTAGCGAAGCCGAACGAGCGGGGCAAGCGCCACCGTCCCGCGGGCGCGGATCACACGGCCGCGGCGGCGACGCTCGGACGCGTGCGCGGCGCTTTCCGCGAACGGACGGCGCGCGCTCGCGGCGCTTCGGTCTCGATCAGCGAGCGCAGCGTGCGCATGTTCTTCAGGTCCGATTCGGTCTCGATTGTCTTCGGCGTCTCGATGACCTTCGGGATCTTCACGAAGCGCGGATCGTTGAGCAGGAACCGGAACGCTTCGAGCCCGATCTCGCCTTCACCGATGTGCTCGTGCCGGTCGACGCGCGAGCCGAGCGGCTTCTTCGAATCGTTGAGATGAAACGCGGCGATGTTGTCGAGGCCGACGTAGCGTTCCGCTTCATCGATCATCCGCTCGTATCCGTCGCGCGTGCGGATGTCGTAGCCGGCGGCGAAGATGTGGCAGGTATCGATGCAGATCCCGACGCGCGACTTGTCGTCGACCGCGTCGATCATTTTTCCGAGCTCTTCGAAGGTGCAGCCGACGCACGAGCCTTGACCGGCCGCCGTCTCGAGCAGCGTCACGGCCTTGTGATTCGGAATCGCGGCATGCACGGCGTCGAGCGAGCGCGCGATCTGATCGCACGCGGAGTCGACGCCCGCGCCCATGTGCGCGCCGGGATGCAGCACGACGGCGTGAATGCCGAGGCGCTCGGCGCGATCGAGCTCGTCGACCAGCGCGGGGATCGACTTGCGATGAAACTCTTCGTTCGTCGTGGCGAGGTTGATGAGATACGAGGCGTGCGTGAGCATCGGCCCGACGGTGCGCAGCGCGTTGAAGTTCGCGCAATCCGCATCCGTCAGCTCTTTGCCTTTCCACTGGTTCG
>DASVUA010000140.1:0-2846 GCA_036387295.1 Thermoanaerobaculia bacterium
CTAAGAGCCCGCCGCTCCACCAGGGAACGCGCACGTGAAGCGTGGTCGTTGCGAGACGTAGAACACGCCGGCTGAAGTTCCTTCGTATCTTGCGCCGCCGCTCCACGTAGCGCAGCCTGTGCGAGACGTCACGCAGCGTGCCTTGGAGCGAGTCGATATCTCGCGATGCATGGTGTTCCACCAAACCTTACTTTGCGCGGGCTTGCAGTTCCGCGTACACGTCGTTCCAGTCGATGCCTTCGTCGACCATGAGGACGGAGACGTGGAAGATGAGGTCGGCGATCTCGCTGATCGTCCGTTCGCGGCCCTGGCCTTTGGCGGCGATCACGACTTCCGTCGCTTCTTCGCCGATTTTCTTGAGGATTTTGTCGCGGCCTTCGGTGAAGAGTTTTGCGGCGTACGAGTGCTCGGGGCGGGTGGCGTGGCGGGAGCGGAGGGTCGTCATCAGCCGTTCGAGCGGCAGCGGGGGGATGTCGGGGAAGCAGGAGTCGGTGCCGTTGTGACAGGCGGGGCCGGCCGGTTCGACGGAGACGACGAGCGCGTCGCCGTCGCAGTCTTCGGCGATGTGAACGACGCGTTGCGTGTTGCCGGAGGTCGCACCTTTGTGCCACAGCTCGTTGCGGCTGCGGCTCCAGAACCAGGTCTCGCCGCTCTCTCTGGTTTTCGCGAGCGATTCTTCGTTCATGTAGGCGAGCGTGAGGACCGCGCCGGTGCGCGCGTCGCGGACGATGGCAGGAGTGAGGTTCATCGGATGGGGATTCCTTCTGCGGCGAGCGATTGCTTCACAGCGCCGACGGTGAGTACGCGGTCGTGAAAGAGGGAGGCGGCGAGGACGGCGCGTGCGCCGCCCGATTCGATGGCGTCGCGAAAGTGCGTCAAGGCGCCGGCGCCGCCGGAGGCGATGACGCCGATCTTCAAGCGCGAGGTGACGGCGCGCAACAGCTCGATGTCGAAGCCGTTGCCGGTGCCGTCGCGGTCGACAGATGTGAGAAGAATCTCCCCCGCGCCGAGCTTCTCGGCCTGCACGCACCACTCGACGACGTCGAAGTCCGTCAGCTCTTTGCCGCCGCGCACGGTGGCGAAGCCGCCCTTCGCGTCGCACGAGAGCACGACTGCCTGCACGCCGAACTCCTCCGCGCATTCGCGGATCAGTTCCGGACGTCGCAGCGCGGCGGTGTTGATCGCGACGCGATCGGCTCCTGCGCGCAGCAAGGCGCGAAAGTCGTCGAGCGTCCGGACGCCGCCGCCGACGGTGAGCGGGATGAAGAGCGCATCGGCGACGCGGCGGACGGTGTCGAGCGCGGTGGCGCGCGCGTCGTCGGTGGCGGAGATGTCGAGCAGTACGAGCTCGTCGGCCCCTTCCTCTTCGTAGCGCATCGCGCTTTCGACCGGATCGCCGGCGTCGCGGATGTTTTCGAACGAGACGCCTTTCACGACGCGCCCGCCGCGCACGTCGAGGCAGGGGATGACCCGCTCCGGAATGCTGTTCGTCGTCGCGAGCCGCGCTTCGAGCTCGGCGAGCTTCACGCGATGTTCGAGCAGCGCTTTGCCGATCACGCAGCCGCTCACGTTGCCGAGGCGGGAGAGCGAAACGACATCGCTCGTGGTCGAGACGCCGCCCGAAGCGATGAGGCGGATGCGCGTGAGCGCTCGCAGCTCGCGATAGAGCGCGAACGACGGGCCGCGCAAGGCGCCGTCTTTGTTGATGTCGGTGACGAGCGCTTCCCCAATGCCGAGGGCTTCGATGCGCGCAAACACCTCGTACAGCGGCGTTGTTGAGGCGCGCGACCAGCCGTCGGTGCGCACGACGCCGTCGCGAATGTCGATCGCCGGCACGATGCGCTCGGCACCGAACGCGGCCACGAGCGACGCGAGCAGCGCCGGCGATTCGGCCGCGACCGTGCCGACGACGATGCGTTCGGCGCCGCAGTTCAGCCAGCGTTGGGCGTCCGCGAGCGAGCGGATGCCGCCGCCGATCTGCACGACGAGATCGCGCGTGGCGAGCCGGCGGACGACGTCCGTCTCGATCGGACGGCCGCTGCGCGATGCTTCGAGATCGACGAGATGCAGACGCGCGCCGCGCGGGACACCGAGCGTATCGAGCACCGCTTCCGGCTCGCCGTATTCGCGCGCGGTGGCAAAGTCGCCGTGCGTCAAACGGACGACGCGGCCGTTCAGCAGATCGAGCGAAGGGATCAATTGCATTGCACGAAGTTCCTCAGCACGCGCAGTCCGGCGCGCGATGATTTTTCGGGATGAAACTGCACGCCGAACACGCGCTCGCGCTGGACGGCGGCGGTGAACGCGCCGTTGTAATCGGCACGCGCGATCTCGTCGGCGGCGTTGCGTGCGGCGTACGAATTGACGAAGTAGAACGAGTCGTTTTCCACGCCGTGGAACAGCGCGCCGCGCGCGCTGACGCGGTTCCAGCCGATCTGCGGAACGGGGAGCGTCCCTTCGAAGCGTTCGACGTTCCCGCCCATCAATCCGAGGCCGGGAGTCTCACCCATTTCGGACGAGCGCTCGAAGAGCAGTTGATGACCGACGCAGATGCCGAGGAGAAATGCATCGCGCGCGACCGCGGTGCGAATCGCGTTGTCGATCTTCGTCGCAACGAGCCACGACATCGCGGCCGCGAACGAGCCGACGCCGGGAAGCACGAGTTTGTTCGCGGAGGCGATGACGTCCGGATCGCGCGACAGCTCGAGCGCCGCACCCGACGCGGTGAGCGCGCGCGCGATGTTGGCGATGTTGGCGAATGGGGAGTCGATGAGGGTGAGATTCATTTTGATTTGCAGGTTGCCAGGGGTTGGTTGCGAAATGTTGGTTCTGGTGGAGCGGCGGGG
>DASVUA010000141.1:0-1639 GCA_036387295.1 Thermoanaerobaculia bacterium
CCCCCGCCGCTCCACTAGACGTTCTTCATCGCCAGGTTTGCGCTTCCACTGCTAGCGCCGCCAGCACCTCTTCGGCTGCGCGGACGCCGTGATCGAGGGCTTCTTCGCACAATGCGACGGCGCTCAGATCGGTATTTGCAAAGTGAATCGCGCGGAACGGTTGTGACGCATTGCGGCGCGCTGCGCTCCAGACGAACCCCGGGCGCGGGCGGATCATGGCGTGGCCCCAGCGCATGACGTCGATATTGGTGGCGAGCGTCCGGATCTCCGGATGCGCGCGCGACAGATCGGCCAGCGCGACCTCGGCCCATTCATCGCGGCCGGCGGAGAGAAGGCGTTCGCGTTCCGCGCGTGCGTTCGACTCCGCCAGCGCGTAGTAGTACGTCAATACAGTCGGACCTCGTTCGACGCCGCGCTGGTGCGTTGCGACCACATAGCCGAGTGACGGGCTGTCGTACAGAACGTTGTCCCACGCCAGCGGGAAGCCGTGCGATGACGGCCGGTCGCGCAACGCGAGATTGGCCACGAGCCACGAGCCGTACTCGAACTCGCGCACATGCGCGGGCGGCTGCTCGCGCCACGGCCGGAGCACCCGCGCGGCGACGAATTGCGGCCCCGCGAAAATGACCCGCCTGGCGTGCACGCCGACGGCTTCATCGCCGCGAATGGCAACGACATCCGCGCCGTGATCGGTCGGCGCAATATCCGCGACCAGCCAGCCGGTACGCGGTGCGGAAAACCGCGCGAGATGCGCGACGATGCGTCCGTTTCCCTCCGGCCACGTCACCGTCGCCCGCTGCTCGCGTGAGGCAAAGTAGAAGATGGCAGCCCAGGCGCTGGTGTTGTGCAGCCGCGCGCCGTAATCGTCGCGGCAGGCGTAATCGACCAGCCAGCGCAGGCGCGGCGAGGTGAAGCGATGCGCGTCGAGCCACTCGGCCATCGAAATGCGGTCGAGCGCCGTCACCTCCGCGTCGTCCGAGCCGTGCGCCGTCGGAATCGCGAACGCGCGCCTCCCCCGCCCATCGCGCCAAGCCGACCAGCGCGCGATCTCCGCTTCGAATGCGCGCAGTTGACGGTGGTCTTCGTGCGACGCCCCCGCTTCGAGATAAAGCCCCTCGTACCATCGGCCGTGGTGAAACAGCCGCTCCTGCGGGTCGCGGCAGAGAAACTGTTCGGCGATGCCGTTTCCCTCCATCACGCCCATTTCGCCCAGGAGCCGCGTCAGCACGCGATCGTCGGGCGACGGTGCGATGACGTAATGCGCCCCCCACGGATACGCGCGACTGCTGCGCGACGTGCCGCCCGCCGCCGCCTCGAGCTCGAACAACACGACGTCGCGCACGCCGGCATGCGCCAGCCGCCATGCTGCCGAGAGACCCGCAATGCCTCCGCCGACGATCACGACCTCGTGCGATTCCCATCGCGCCGGTTGCGGCGGCGGCCCATGCCGCAAACGATGGCCGGTTTCGTGAGACGCGCCGACGAGCGTGCCCGGCGGCAGTGCGGGCGGCCGCGTGCGGCACGCCGCCGCGGCGAACGGCAGTCCGAGAAAGGTAGCGAGCAGATCGCGCCGAGTGAGATCCATGCAAACGTTCTGGTGGAGCGGCGGGCTCTCAGCCCGCCGACGTGTCGATTGCTC
>DASVUA010000142.1:0-4799 GCA_036387295.1 Thermoanaerobaculia bacterium
GTCTGCAGGGGATTCCGCGCTGAAGCGCGGAATGACACCGCCGCATGCGGCCGCACTCCGGGAGTCGTCCCTCACCCCTTCTTCACTTTCCGCGCGCGCCAGAGCCGCTTGAAGGTCCACTTGGTCGAGTCCCAGCGGTGCAGCGTCGTTTCGCCGATGCGCTCGCGGTAGTCGATCGGGATCTCGATCGTTTTGAAGCCCATGTGGTGCGGGATCACGTACATGTCGACCGGCAGCGCTGCGCCTTTGGCGACCCATTGCACGCGGTCGATCATCGACTTGCGGTAGGCGCGCATGCCGCTGTGCACGTCGGTCGTCCTGAGGCCGTGCAGCACGCGCGCGCCGAGGGCGAAGAGGCGGTTGGCGAGAAAGTTCGCGTACGGCATCGCCTTCGGACGGCGCCAGGTGCGGGTTGTGTTCACGAGGTCGTAGCCTTCGTCGATCAGGCGCACCATCTCCGGAATCACCTCCACCGGATACGTGTCGTCGCAATCGAGCGTGATGACGATCTCGCCGTTGCCTTCGCGCACCGCGCGATCCATCGCCGGGCCGTAGCCCTGCGGCGGGAACTGCTTGATGACGCGCGCGCCGAGCTCCTGCGCGATTTCGGCCGTTCTGTCTTTGCTCGAATCGACGAGCAGGATTTCGGCGTCGGGAGCCACGCGGCGAATGTCGTGAATGACTTTCGCGACCGCCTTCTCCTCGTTCATGGTGATCATCGAGACCGTGAGTTTCGTCATGTGCGTTTCGCTTCAAAAATCATCTGAAATGCGAGCATACCCGGCCACAGCGACGCGACCGCGCGTTCGAGCGGATATGCGGTTTTGAGATAGAGCTGATAGGCCTTCGAGTTCAGCAGCGCGTCGGGTGCTCGCGTCGCGCCGTGCGCCCCCGTGGCGTCGCTTCGCGACGGCACGAGCAGCTTTTTGGCGAGCGGCACGAATGGACGGACGAGGCCCGGGTTGTAGGTCGTGGCGACAGGCGCCAGGCCGCTCTGCGCGAGCATCCACTTCGCACTTTTGCGGGTGAAGAAGCGGAGATGCGTGCGATCGAGTACGCCCGTATCGTCGTACTGCCACGCGCCGGCGAGGTGCGACAAGCGCACCGACCAGAGGCCGACGTTCGGGAGCGAAACGAGCACGCTGCCGTTCGGCGCGAGCCACTGCAGGTAACGCTGCAACGCGCTGACCGGCCACGGCACGTGCTCGAGCACGTCCGCGAAGATGATGGCGTCGAACTGCAGTCCAGCCAGGTCGGCGGTCAGCATGTCGCCGCGCACGACGTGCGCGAGCCGCTTCGACGCAACCTCGGCCGCGACGTCGCTCGATTCGAGTCCCGTTACTTCGTTGCCGAGTTTCTGAATCCGTTCGCTGGTCGTCGCGAAGCCGCAGCCGACGTCGAGCACGCGCAATCCGCTGCGGTTGTTCCACAGCCTCAGCAATCCCCAGTTCACATCTTCGAAGTACTGGTAGTGCGCGTTCTCATCCATCAAGCCGGCTCTTTCGACAACTGTTTCGCCAGCGCCAGCGCGCGCTCCACACACACGTCGGAGTTGATGTAGTCGAACTGCGCGAAGCGTCCGAGGAGATGGAGGCCTGTGGCCGCAACCGCCTCGCGCATCGCGGTGACGTTCTTCCGGTATTCGAGGTCGTACACCGGATAGCCGTACGTGAAGCGGACGACTTTCTTGTAGATGATGCTCGCGCGGTCGACGAAGCCGATGCTCTCCACTTCGCCGATCACGCGGTCGAGCAGCGCGTCGTCCGTCATCTCCCAAATGCCGTCGCCGGCGTTCGACGTGATCTCGGCCATGATCGACGAGCCGCCCGGCGGCACGCACTCGCTGCCGAATGCTTTCGGAAACGAGAGGCGGTGGAACAGCAGATTCGGATCGGGGACGTACAGCGCGGTGTAGTTGTGGCCGGGATCGGTGCTGTTGCCGATCAACACATTGATCAGCGAGTTGTAGCGCAGCTTCGCGGTCTCGTCGTGCACCTGCCGCGGCGCGTCTTTCCACACCTTCAGCAGTTCGTGAATCGGGAGCGTCGAGACGAGCGTGTCGTACTCGCGCACTTCGCCGCTGTCCGACTCGACGCGCCAGCCGTTCTCGATCTTTTCGACCGCGGCAACTGTCCAGCGCGTGTGAATCTCACCCTTCACCCGTTCCGCGAACGCCTTCACGATCGCTTCGAAACCGCCATGGGTCGGGTACGAGTAATACAGCTGGTGCAGGTAGCCTTCGGTCGAGATGCCGATCGCAGACTTCAGCACGTCTTCCATCGGCGGCTTCGGAATGCGCTCGACGAACTCGGTGCCGATCTTGTTCGCGTCGTAGTTCCAGATCTTTTCGTTGTACGGGATGAAGTATTTGTCGCTGATGCCGGCGCCGAAGGTGGCGTACGACCACTGCGCGAGATTCGTCGGCGTCTCGTTCGCGCGCGGATTCACGATGTAGTCGCGAATGCACTCGAAGTTGTCTTCTTTGGGGAGCGAGGCGAGGTCGTTCTCGAACGGATACTTCACCAGCGAGCCTTTGAAGTAGATGCGATTCTCGCGGCGGTTCTGATGCACGTTGTCGCCGAGCACGTCGATCATCAGCTTCAGCACTTCTTTGTTCTTGCTGAACATGATGTGCGGGCCGGCCGCGTCGAACGTGAAGCCGTCTTCGACCACGGTGGCGCAGAGGCCGCCGATGCGCGAGCTTCGCTCGAGGATGTCGAGGTCTTCGTCGAGATGTGCGGCCAGCGCGATGCCGGAGATGCCGCCGCCGAGGATGCCGAGCCGTTTGCGGATCACGCGCTCTCCTGCATGGCCATCGAACGATGCGGCGAGAGGAACCCATGCCCCATCTGCGCGACGACCTTCGTTCCCTCGGGCTCGATCATGTAGTGCATGCGCGGCATGCCGTGATCCTGCATGAACTGTTCGAGGCTCGCACGCCCGTTTTTCGGGCAATAAAGCATCAGGAATCCGCCGCCGCCTGCGCCGATGATCTTTCCACCGAGTACGCCGAAACGCTCGCGGACTTCTTCGTAAATCTGATCGACTTTCGCGAGTGAGATCTTGTTCGACATCCGTTTCTTGTTCTGCCAGTGCTCGTCGAGCATGAGGCCCCACTCGTCGAAGTTCGACGATTCGATCGCGTCGAGAATGCGATAGCCGAGATCCTTGATGCGCGAAAGACTGTCTTCGACGCGATCGTGCGTCGCGCCGTCTTTCTGCTGCATCGCGACGTTCTGGTCGCGCAGCACTTCGCGCGCGTCGCGCTGCGAGCCGGTGTAGTAGATGTGCGTGTGCGAGACAAAGTCGGCGATGTCGCTGCTGCTGGGCCGCAGTTGCCGCACGGCGACCGTACCGTCTTTTGCGATCTCGAGCACCGTCAGTCCGCCGTACGCGGCCATGTACTGATCCTGCTTGCCGATCGGCTGCTTGAGGATGTCGAGCTCGATGTGGCACGCCTCTTCGGCCAATGCCTGCAGCGGCACGTAGTCGCGCCGATCGTGGTGCAGCGCGTTCAGCAATCCGACGAGATAGCAGCTCGACGATCCGAGGCCGGTGCCGGCAGGAAGGTCGGCAATCGACGCGACTTCGAATCCGTAGCGGATGCCGTGTGCGCGCAGCGCCTCGCGCGCGAGCTCGTGACGCAGCTCGCTCACGTCGTCGACGACTTCGCTCTGCGAGTAGTGCAGACGGATCTGACTGCCGACGGTCGGACGGTTGACCGTGACGTACATGTACTTGTCGAGCCCCATCGCGAAGATGAAGCCGCCGTGCTGCGAGTAGTACGAAGGAAGATCGGTCCCGCCACCGCCGAGGGTGACGCGAAAAGGGGTGCGTGTAACGATCACAACTTGAATCCCGCCGCGGTCGCGTCGTTGTAGAACATCTTCACCGTGTCGAGCGAAAGCTCGTCGAGCGGCTTGCCGACCATCGACAGTTTCTTGAGCAGGTCGGGCGTCACAGTGATGATCTTGCAGCCGACTTCCTCGGCCTGAAAGATGTTCAGCAGTTCGCGCGGGCTCGCCCACAGCAGCTCCGCTTTCGGCTTCGCGGCGCAGATCTGCGCTGCCTCGCGCATCAGAGGAACGGGATCGACGCCCGTATCGGCAATGCGGCCCGCAAAGACCGAGACGATGGCGGGCGTGTTCGCGTCGAGCGCGTCGACCACTTCGCGCACCTGCTGCAGCGTGAGGATGGCCGTGATGTTCAACTTCACTCCGGCAGCCGAAAGGCGCGCGATGAGCGGGATCGACGATTCGCCTTTCGTGTTCGTGATCGGAATCTTCACGAACACCGGCTCGCCCCAGGTGGCGATCAGTTTCGCCTGCCGCTCCATTTCGTCGAATTCATCCGCGAAGACCTCGAATGAGATCGGCATGTCGCCCGTCGCGGCGAGAGCGTCTTTCGCGAAGGCGGCGTAGTCGGTGATCCCGACTTTGCGCATGAGCGTGGGGTTGGTGGTGAAGCCTTTGACGAGGCCGGCGTCGCGCGCCGCAACCATGTCGCGGACGTCGGCGCCGTCGGCGTAAATCGCAATCTGAAATTCGCGGGTGGTCATGAGTTCCCTTTCCGGGGTGAGATCGGGGCGGATTCTAGCAGCCGGATTTCCCACACGTCGAAGAAGACGGTCGGCCGAGCCTGACCCGTCGCGACGAGTTCCTCCATGCAGGCCGTGGCGCCCGGAATCTCACTCCGCCGTGGATCGAGCGTGAAGCGGAGTTTCGAGCGGGGATCGCAAACCGGAAAGTTCCCGGGGTCGGGGAGATATCGTCTGCCCCGCTCGGTTTTGCGCAGCTCCT
>DASVUA010000143.1:0-5047 GCA_036387295.1 Thermoanaerobaculia bacterium
CGCGGCGCGGCGTCCGGTGGCAGTTGCGCGTCGACACGCTGGCCACTTCGGTGCCGCAACTGCTGGCCGCAGTCGAACAGCACGGCGCGAAGCTCGACATTCTTTCGACACACGCGGCGACGCTCGAAGATCTCTTCGTCGCGCTCACCGGAAGGGAGCTGCGCGATGTCTGATCGCCGTCCGACACGGTCTGCTCTCGTCGAGCTGACGTCGGTTCGCCTCAAAGAATTCATCCGCGAGCCGGACGCGGTGTTCTGGGTGTTCGTCTTTCCGCTGCTGCTCACCGTGGCGCTCGGATTCGCATTTCGCGAGAAGCCGCCCGACCGCATTCCGGTCGGCATCTCCGCGAGCGCTTCGAAACAGTGGGCTGACGCGCTGCAGAAATCGCCCGCGCTGCAGGTGCGCGTCTATTCGCCGGAAGAAGGAGGCGAGCAGTTGCGGCGCGGCAAGATCTCGCTTTTCGTCGAAGGAACTGCCGCGCCGGAGTATCGCCTCGATCCGACTCGTCCCGATGCGCGGACGGCGCGGGTGGAGGTCGACGACGCGTTGCAGGGAAGCGCGGGCCGTCGCGACATCTTCACGGCGAAAGAGCAGCACGTCACCGAGCAGGGCTCGCGCTACATCGACTTCCTGGTGCCCGGCCTCATCGGCATGAATCTCATGGGCACCGGGATGTGGAGCCTCGGATTTGCGGTCGTGAACGCGCGCATGAAGAAGCTGCTCAAGCGGATGCTCGCGACGCCGATGCGGAAGAGCCAGTACCTCTTCGCGCAGTTCCTTTCGCGGCTCGTGTTCCTGGTGATCGAAGTGTCGGTCGTGGTGATCTTCGCGCGGCTGGTGTTCGGCGTCTCGATCCGCGGCTCGTTCGGCGCATTTGCGGTGGTCTGTCTGGCCGGCGGCGCGGCATTCGCGGGGCTCGGATTGTTGATCGCGTCGCGCGTGCGCACGATCGAAGCGATCAGCGGTTTGATGAACGTCGTGATGATGCCGATGTGGATCTGCTCGGGCGTCTTTTTCTCGTACGAGCGGTTTCCCGACGTGGCGCTGCCCGTGATTCGCGCGCTGCCGCTCACCGCGCTGACCGACGCGTTGCGCGCGGTGATGAACGACGGCGCCGGCGTTACGGCTGTTGCGCCGCAGCTCCTCAATCTCGCGATCTGGGGCGTCGTTACGTACGTGATCGGCCTGCGGATTTTCCGCTGGCAGTGAACGGGCGTTTGTCGGTCGCGACGTACGTCTCGCGATCGTTTGTCATCCAGAGGCGAAAGCCGCGTTCGTTCGCGAGATAACGAAGGATCGTGGGGCGAAACACGCAGCGGCAGGGGAGTGCGATGCCGAGGTCTTCGAGCCGGGCCGGATAGTCGTCGCCGCGCGCGAGCAGCGCGACGCGCACCCGTTCACCGTTGGCGATGCAGTCGGTCCAGGCGCGTGCGAATTGACGCTGCCCGAGCAGGAGGCCGAGGAGCATCACGCCGCTGGTGAAGAGCACGTAAGCGCGCCCCTGCTTCGAAACGATCGCGAGGACGATCGAGGCGATGGGGATGATGCCGGCGAAGAGATGTTGCACGACGCCGAGCTCCCCCCGTTCGCCGAGGGAAACGCCAAACAAAAACGCCGCGCCGGCATAAGCCAGCGCGGCGACGAATCGGCTGAGGATCACGAGGCGAAGATAGCGCTTCGGATCGAGAACAGGCAATGCTGCCTGTCCGGAACGGCGATCAGAACGAGATTCCGAGACCGAGGTTCACTTCGGCCTGGTAGAAATCCTCATTGTAGAAGTAGTCGCAGATCGTGCAGTCGTCTTCTTCTTCGAGCGCGGTGTAGTAACCGCGGCCTTCGAGACGGATGCTGAGGATGTCGCTCATCGGGATCTTCACGCCGAGGCCGGCCGAGGCGGAGAAACGATTTTCCGACGACACACCGCTGATCTGCGGGTCGAGATTCGCGAGGCCGCCGCTGACGATGAAGTACGGCGTGGCGTTGCGCGAAACGGCGAACGGAATCTGCAGGCCGGCATGAAGGTAGGTGACGTCGATGTCGCCGAGATTCTCGTCCGGCTCGAACAAGCCGCCTTCGAACTCGAGGTTCGACGACTGCCGGTTTGCCATCAGCTCGAGTTTCAGTCCGGTGTCGCCGAGCGGCAGGGCGAAGTTGACGCCGAGATTCGCACTCGGGGCAACGTCGACGTCTTCACCGAAGATGAATGTCTGGTCGGCGAAGATGGTGCCGCCGGTGCGGTAGCCGACGAACGGCGTCAGCTCGAACGCGTTCCTGCGCGGCGATGAAGTCGATGCACGGCGATGGCGCCAGTCTTCGTTTTCGTCGTCGCGCGATTGGGCGAACGCCGTGGTCGTGAGGGAAAGAAGGAGCAGGACGAGTAGTGATTTGCGCATGTAACCTCCCAGGCAGTTTCTCAGTTGCCGGTCGTCCGTTTTCGATCGCGCAACAGAGGCTGCACGATGGAGAACTGACGACCGGGCACGGCCCGCCTTTACAATCCGCGGACCATGAAAATTGCCACTTGGAATGTGAATGGGATCAGGGCGCGGCACGAGCAATTCGTCGAATTCGCGGCGTCCGAACAGCCGGATGTGATCTGCCTTCAGGAGATCAAGGCGAAGGTCGATCAGATCCCGCAAAGCTGTTCGATTGAAGGATATACGTGCTACTGGCACGGCGCCGGCGGCTACTCGGGCGTAGGCCTGCACATCCGCCGCGGGTTCGCGGCGAACGTTGATTACTCGCATCCCGACTTCGATCTCGAGACGCGCATCGTGCAGGCTCAAATCGAGGACACAGTGTTCACCAGCGTGTACGTTCCGAACGGCGGAAAGGACTTCGAAGCGAAGATCGCGTTCATCCATTCGCTGATCGCCTATGCCGCGCGCTTAAAGTCCGAGGGCTTGAAGCTCGTGTTGTGCGGTGACATGAACATCGCACGCAGCGAGATGGACGTGCATCCGAAAGAGCGCAAGCCGCGGACGATCGGACAGCTGCCGATGGAGCGCGAGCTGTTCGAGACGCTGCTTACCGAAGGCGGCCTGGTGGACGTCGGGCGTTCCCTCTATCCGGAAGACGAGAACTACTTCTCGTGGTGGGCGCCGTGGCGCAACATGCGCCAGCGCAACATCGGCTGGCGTCTCGATTACGTGCTCGCGTCGAAATCGCTCGCGGCGAAAGCGGTGTCGTGTCCGTCGTTGCGCGAGCTCGGCACGAGCGATCACGCGCCGGTCGTGGCGACGTTCGCGTAGGCGCTCCGCGAGAACGTCCTCCTGTCCCTCTCCGCGCACATACACGGGCTGCTACCGAGCCCGTGAAAACAAAAAAGCCGGCGTGATTACGCCGGCTTTTCGTCGTGCTGCTGTGGAGATGAGCTATTCGAGAACGACCAGCACGACGCGCCGGTTGGCAGTGCGTCCTGCGCGCGACTTGTTCGATTCGACCGGCAGAGTGTCGCCGTACGAGATCGTCGACATGCGCGCGAGCGGCAGCTTGTGCTGGCGCGAGAGATAGCGGCGGACCGAATCGGCGCGGCGCTGTCCGAGGTCTTCGTTCAGGCGCTCGCCGCCGGTGTCGTCGGTGTGACCCTGGATCTCGACAAAGTACTGGCGATCGAGCCCTTTCACGCGTCCTGCGAATTCGTCGAGCGCGGCCTGCGCGTTTTTGTCGAGGTCGGCCGAGCCGAGTTTGAACTTCACGCGATCTTCGGCGAACGATTGCTCGAAGACCACCTGTCCTTTCGCCAGCACGCCCGCTTCCTGCGCGCGTCGCAGTGCTTCCTGCGCCGACTGGCTGAGCTGCTCGAGTTTCACATCTGTCTGCTGCTGACGCTGCTGGAGATCCTCGACCTGCGAGGCCACCGATTCGATTCGCTGATTCGTCTGACCCTGCGCGGCGGCGATCTTTTCGTCGACGGAGCGCGATGTGGCGCATGCGCCGAGAAATGCCGAGAGCACGGCCGCGGAGACTGCCCGGGTGAACATCGTCATCAACTCTTCTTCCTGTCGTTGCGCTTGCGCCGGCTGCCCGAAGCCGTTTCGACCGGAGGTTCGGTGCCGCGGTAGCCGGCACGGACTCGGACCGAACGGACGCGGCCAGCAAGCTCGAGCGAAATGCGACGGTAGCGTACGCCGCCTTTTCCCGTCGGAGCGAACCCAATCAAATATTGAGCCCGCAACGTTTTTTCGATTCCAACGACCGCGTTTGCAAGGAGTTGCGGCTGATTGCCGACGAACAACCTGCCGCCTGTCGCGGCGGCGAGCTCTTCGAGCAGATCGATGTTCGACATCTCTTCGCTGATCGGCGCGACCTTCTTCTGATCGCGTTCGGAAGGCTCGCGCAGACCGAATGCGTAGATCGGAATCGCAACCCCTTCGAGCTTCTGTTCGATCTGAGCGCGCGTCAGCTTCGACGCGTTGTCGATGCCGTCGCTGAGGAGGATGATCGCGCGCGAGGGATTGCGTCCGAGCTCGCTGTACTCCGGCATTTCGGCGAGCGCGTCGAAGAAGGCGGTTTTGCCCCACGGCTTCACGGTGTCGACGGCGCGGACGATGGCGCCGGGGTTCTGGGTGAACGGAACGACTTCGTTTGCACGCCCGGCGGAGTCGAACACGTACAGCGCGAAATCGTCTCCTTCGCGGCGCCGCGCGATGAGCGCGTTGATCGCGGCTTTCGCGGCGTCGAGCTTCCCCGCGAGCCCCATCGAGCCGGAGCCGTCGAGGAGGATCGTCCACGAGACCGGCGCATTGCGCGACAGCTCGAACATGTCGGTGGGAACTTTTTTGTTGTCGACGAGGAGCGAGACCTCTTTCGCCTCGAGGTCGGTGATCGGCACGCCCTTCCGCCCGAGGACGGTAAAGGGAACCATCACGTAACTGACCGAGACCTGCTCGTCGAACTCCTGCCCCGAAACAGAGCCGGCGAGAAGCAGGACCAGGGCGATGAGACCGCGCGTCATGCCGCAAACAACAGCAGGCGTGCGCACGCCTCATCCCGGAGGTGGCGAGCGGCGCGCTTGCGTCCGGCGTGTTTGGTGGAGCGGCGGGGG
>DASVUA010000144.1:0-2070 GCA_036387295.1 Thermoanaerobaculia bacterium
CCCCCGCCGCTCCACTAAACAAACGCGTCGATGAATCCAACGCGCGACCCCGAATCACAACGCGATTTCGGCGATGGCGTTCACGATTTCCGTGGGGTCGACCGGTTTGGCCAGGTGCACTGCGAAGCCGGCGGCTTCGGCGGCTTCGTGCGCTTCTTTGCCGACATAGGCGGTGAGCGCGATTGCGGGGATCTGCGAACCGGTTTTGCGGATGCGGCGCAGAAGCGCGTAGCCGTCTTCGTCGGGCATGGCGATGTCGGAAAGGAGGACGTCGGGGCGGAACGACTCGACGAGCGCGAATGCTTCCGCCGCGGTGCCGGCCGTCGCGACTGTTGCGCCGGCGCGTTCGAGCGCAACGGCGATCATCGCCCGCGCATCTTCGTTGTCGTCGACCGCGAGCACGCGAATGCCGCGCAGGCGCATTTGCCGTTCCGCCGGCGCGGCTGCCTGCGGCGCCTCCGCCGGCGCGTCGGCCTGCATCGGGATGCGCACGCGGAACGTGGCGCCGGTGCCGCGTCCTGCACTCTGCGCCGCGATCGAGCCGCCGTGCAGTTCGGTGAGGTGTCGTGAGATCGCGAGCCCGAGTCCCAGGCCGCCGTGCGCACGCGTGGGGGACATGTCGCCCTGGCGGAAACGCTCGAACACATGCGGCAGAAACTCGGGATCGATCCCTTCGCCGCTGTCGGTGACGGTGATCTCCACATCGTCTTCCGCGCGGGCAACCGTCACATCGATGCGCCCGCGCGGCGGCGTGAATCGCACTGCGTTCGAGATGAGGTTCCAGACGACCTGCTGCAGACGCGCCGCGTCGCCGAGAACTGTGGCCGTTTCGTCGAGGCGCTGCACGAGCGCGATGTCTTTCGCTTCGATCGCCGGTTGCACCGAGCCGATGGCGCTTCGCACGACTTCCGCGAGCGCGAGCGGACGCGTTTCGAGATTGAGCTTGCCGGCGACGATGCGCGACACGTCGACGAGATCTTCGATGAGCCGCGCCTGCGCGCGTGCGTTCTGCTCGATCACCTTCAGCGCCTCGCGCGACGTCGCGCTGTCGAACGGTTCGTCCTTCAGCAGCATGGCCCAGCCGATGATCGCGGTGAGCGGCGTACGCAGCTCGTGCGAGACGGTGGCGAGGAAGTCGTCTTTGAGGCGATTTGCGCGACGCAGCTCGTCTTCGATTTCCTTGAGCGGGGTGATGTCCTGGAAGGCGATGACACCCATCGCGTCGTGGCCATGCATCGGCGGCAGCACGTCGCCATGCAGCAGCACCGACCGGGCGCCGCCCGGCATGTGCATCGTGATCTGCACGTTCTCGAGCCGCTCGCCGCGTGCGAGCCGTACCGCGGGCGTCTGTTCGCCGGTGACGTTCTGCCCGTCGGCGCTGGTGATCGCGAAGCGGCGCAGCATCGCCGGCGGCTGGCCGGGAACGAACGCGTGATCCGTCGCATGTTGCGCCGCGCGGTTTGCGAAGCGGACGTTGGCCGTGATCGGTTCGATGAAGACCACCGGCACCGGGAGCGAATCGAGCACTGCCTCGAGCCACGTGGTCTGGTTCGCGAGATGTTCCTGTGCTTCGCGCCGCTCGTGCACGTCGGTGACGGTGCCGATCCATTCGCGCAGCGTTCCGTCTTCCGCGGTGAGCGGGACGGCCGCGGCTTCGATCCAGCGGTGCGCCTGGCTGGCGTGATGCCACACACGCGCGCCGATGCGGTAGATCGCGCGCGTTCGTCTCGACTCTGCCCACTGCGCGAGCAGCGAGGCGCGATCGTCGGGATGGACCGCCTCGGTCCAGCCGAACCCGAGGTACTGCTCGGGGGTCTGGCCGGTATACGCGCCCCACGACTCCTGCGGCGTGATGAACGCGCCGTTCGCGTCCGTCGTCCAGACGACCGAGGTCAGGATCTTCACCAGCGAGCGGTAACGCTCTTCGCTCAGTTCCAGCAGCCGCCCGGCGCGCGCACGCTCGAGCGATTCCCAGCAACGGTTGACCACGACCTGCATGAGCTCGATCTCGTCCGGACGCCAGCGCCGCGGCACTTTCTGATGCACCGACATTCCGGCCACGAAGCGGTC
>DASVUA010000145.1:0-3000 GCA_036387295.1 Thermoanaerobaculia bacterium
CCCCGCCGCTCCACCAAACGAAGTTGATCGCGAGAGCTCGGCGGGCTGAGAGCCCGCCGCTCCACCGGCTTTACTTCACGACGGTCAGGGCGCGTTGGGTGGCCTGCAGCAGCGCGGTGGCGCCTACCGGCGCGCCGGTCGCGTTTTTCATCCACATGTCGGGGGGCAGGCTGCCGTAGCGCGACATGCGCTCGAACTCGGCGCCGAGGTTTCCCTTTGCGGCGATGTGCTCTTCGATCTGAAACGCGATCAGATGGCCGATCGGGTAGTTCGGC
Source organism: Thermoanaerobaculia bacterium (assembly GCA_036387295.1). Taxonomy (GTDB): domain Bacteria; phylum Acidobacteriota; class Thermoanaerobaculia; order Gp7-AA8; family Gp7-AA8; genus QHVT01. Next base: position 276 of record DASVUA010000145.1, read on the forward strand.
AGATAGAGAAAGTTGTTGACCATGTGCGCGTAGACGCCGAGGAGCATCACGTCGCGCTGATTGAAAACGGGCGCGTAGTACTTGTTCCAGACGTCCTTCGAGATCTGCACCGTCGCGTCTTTCAACTGTTCCGGAGTGGCGTCCGGATGGTCGTACATCCAGTGCCACATCTGCATCTCCACCAGCGCGGCGCCGGCGATCTCGTACGTCCCCCAGAACGAGTCGAGCGTCTGCAGCGCGCGCGATTCCGCGGTCGGCGTCGAGAGGCCGAGGAGCTCGAGGTCTTTGTGTTGAAACACGAACGCCAGCGCCTCGGTGAAAGCGGTGTTCGGCACGCCGGAGAGGATGTAGTGGTCGATGTCTTTCAGCGAGAAGACCTGCTCCACGTTGTGGCCCATCTCGTGGACCGCGATGTTGAAGCCTTTGTAATCCATCCCTTCCTTGCCGACGCGCGTACGCAGGCGAGGGTTGTCGCCGCGGCGGCCGGAGCCGAGGGCGTGGCCGGAGCCGCGCGCGGGATCGACTTCGATGTTCGCGGCGAGATAGTCGGCGCGCTCTTTCGTGAAGCCGAGCTTCACGAGCAGATTGGCCATGTCGGTCTTGTATGCCGCGGCCGTCGGATACCGCTTGCGCGTGATCGCGTCGAGCTCGGCCTCGGTGTATTCGCCGCGCGCTTTGAAGCCGTTGTACCAGATGTCGAACGGCTCGAGCTTGCGGCCGAGGCGCCGCTCGATCAGCTTTCCGACGCGCGGCACGAGCGGTGAGGAAACGACTTCTTCGAGCATCGCGCGTACGCGCGACTCGAGCATCTGCCGCCCTTCTTCGAACGATCGCTCGATGTGCGTCGGCGCCGTCGGCGAGTAGGGATCGACGAGCTTCGAAGCGCGGAACGTCTGCAGGATGCGCGCGTAACGCGTGTCGGGCTCGCGCGCGTTCGTTAAATTCGCCGGCGCCGGACGGCCTTCACCCGTATCGGCATCGTTGACCGTCGTTGCCTTCACCGCGTTCGTGAACGGATTCCAGTCGACGTGCGGATTGTCGACCACCGCTTCAGGAATCGATTGATCGGCGATGCGCTCTAGCACGCGCTGAATCGCACGCTGCTTCGGCAAACCTTCTTTCGCCGGATTGCTGTAGTTCGCCTTGATCTCGTCGCGCAGATTCCAGTGCTCGAGGAGGCGCATCTTCGCCGGGAAAAGGCGTGTGCCTTTGTCGTCGACGACGTGATGCATCCAGATGTTGTACGTCGCGACGTATTGCGATGCCTCGGCCGAGGCTTTGCCGACTTCGAGGTTCACCGCGGAGGGAATCCGCTTCGAGAAATAGAGCCCCAGCGCCGCCTCGGCCCATTCGCGCCGCGACCACGTTTCGCCCGCGGTCAGGCGTTCTTCGAGCGTCGTGATCGGGAAATTGAGCAGCACGACGAACGCGATTTTGTTCGCGAAAAAGTCGTCGTTGATGTGCGCGGACGGCGCATAGCCGGCGAGCAGTTCGTCGAACGGATAGACGGGGCCGAGGTCGAGATCCGATTGCCACTGAAGATCGCGCGTGATCTCGGTCATGTGGCCGCCGATCGATTCGAGCACGAACTGCATCCGCTGGAAGAGTGCGTCGAGCGTCTGCTGGTCGCCGGCAAAGTGGGAGCGGACGACGTTCTCGAACGCCGCCCTGTCGCCATCCTCCGCGCGCCAGAACTGCGCGACCTGGCGGATGCCGCGCTGCGCACGTGCACGCTGCGCTTCGCCGTACTTTGCAACCAGCTCGTTCTCGAGCTGCTGGAAGGATTCGTTGAGATTCATCGAAGGTGCTTGCTGCTGCGCGAAAACGGGCATCGCGAGAACTGCTGCGAGCGCCGCGGCGGCGAGGATTCGAGTCAAAGGCGACTCCTTTCGAACGTGCATTGTAGCCACGTCGCGGCCATCTCTAGCGCTTCTTCACGGTCCTGTGGGTCGCTTGTGCCGTCCACGGATCTTCGGGCCAGGGGTGCTTCGGGTAGCGCGCGCGCAGCTCTTTTCGTACCTGCTGATAGGCGCCGTTCCAGAAGGAGCGCAGGTCGCGCGTGACCTGCACCGGACGTCCAGCGGGGGAGAGCAGTGCGAATGTGACCGGCGTCTGTTTCGGCCCGATGCGCGGCGTGTCGGCGAGACCGAACAGCTCCTGCAATTTCACTGACGCGAGCACCGAGCCGTCTTCCTGATAGTCGAGCTTCGCGGTGCGCCCGCTCGGCAGATCGATGCGCTCCGGCGCGAGTTGGTGCAGGCGCTTTTCGTCGCCGCCGGCAAAGGCAAGGCGGCGCACGAGCTCCGGATCGACGTTGGCTGCTTTCCACTCCTCGGTGAGCCGGTGCGCTTCGAGCGGATCGGGAGCAACGTTGATCTCGCGCAGGAGCAACTGGTCGTACCAGACGCGTTTCGTCGCGCGCACCTGTCCGTTGTCTTTGATCGTGTGCACGACGTCTTCGTGTGTGGGCGTGAGCCATTCGCGTTCGACGACGGAGGCGATGCGGACCAGCGCTTCCTGTCCGCCGCTGACGTCGAGCGCGACCACGAACTCGCCGGAATGCATTCCGCTCTCTTTCGCCAGCACGGCGCCGGTACCGCTCGAGAGGAGCAGTCGCAACGAATGAGGTTCGCGCCGCATGGCCACGCGATCCGGAAAACCCGCCAGCAACGCGCGACGGACGGAATCCAGTGGAGCGGCGGGCTTCAGCCCGCCGAGCATCGTC
>DASVUA010000146.1:0-2278 GCA_036387295.1 Thermoanaerobaculia bacterium
TCCCGACGCCGGCCCTCGCACACTGCGCGTCGGCCGAGGGCATCCTCGCGGTCGAGCATCTCGCCGGCAAAGACGTTCGCCCGATCAACTACGACCACGTTCCGAACGCCACGTACACCGAGCCTGAAGTCGCGTCGGTCGGCCTGACCGAAAAGAAAGCGAAAGAGCGCGGCTACGACGTGAAGATCGGCAAGTTCCCGTTCACCGCGAACTCGAAGGCGAAGATCATCGGCGAAGCGAACGGCCTCGTGAAGTACGTGGTCGACGCCAAGTACGACGAGATCCTCGGCGTGCACATCGTCGGTCCGAAAGCGACCGAGCTGATCGTCGAAGCATGCGCGGCGCTCGAGCTCGAAGCGACCGCCGAATCGATCGCCAAAACCATCCACGCACACCCGACCCTCTCCGAGGCGCTCATGGAAGCCGCGGAAGACGTCGCGGGCCACGCCATTCACTTCTAGAACGTTGTCGGTTGTCTGTTGCCGGTTCTCCGTGCGCTCTCGCGCGGGCGAAACACCGCAGACAACTGACAACCGACAACCGACAACGAAATGACAGAAGTCGTCACCACCACTACAAACACGCACGGCCTCACCAGCGAGCAACTGCTCGAGATCGATTACTACCTCCGCCTGACGCGCACGCTGGAGGAGCGCCTCGTCGCGCTGTTCCGGCAGGCGAAGGTGATCGGCGGCCTCTATCGCTCCCTCGGCCAGGAAGGTGAGTCGGTCGCGGCCGCGTACGCGCTCGACTACAAACAGGGCGACGTCGTACAGCCGCTCATCCGCAACATCGGCTCGATCCTCGTCGCCGGTGCGAAGCCGGCCGACATCATCAAACAGTACATGGCCAAGGCCGACAGCCCCACCCGCGGCCGCGAGCTGAACATCCACTTCGGCCATCCGGCGCGCGACGGCTTCATCGGCCAGATCTCCATGCTCGGCGACATGATCCCGGTCATGGCCGGCATCGCGCTCGCGGGACGGATGCAGAAGAAGAACCTCGTCACGCTCGCCTTCATCGGCGACGGCGGCTCATCGACCGGCGCGTTCTGGGAAGGGATGAATTTCGCTTCCGTACAGAAGCTGCCGATGGTCGTGATCGTCGAAGACAACGGCTACGCCTACTCGACGCCGACGTCGAAGCAGACCGCGGCGAAAACGCTCGCCGACAAGTCGTACGCATTCGGCTGCCACGGCGTGACCATCGACGGCAACGACGTGCTCGCGGTGTATGGTGAGACGAAACGCGCCGTCGAGCGCGCGCGCAACGGCGAAGGCGTGACGCTGATCGAAGTGAAGACGTTCCGGATGAAAGGCCACGCCGAACACGACAACCAGGCGTACGTGCCGAAAGAGCTCATCGAAGAGTGGCAGCGCAAGGACGCGCTTCCGCGATTCGAGAAAGTGCTGATGGAGCTCGGAATCGCGACGCAGGACGACTTTGCCGCCATCCAGCAGCGTGTGAAGCAGGAGATCGACGCCGCCACCGACGAAGCCGACCGCTCGCCGATGCCGACTCCCTCCGACGCGGCGCGCGGCCTCTACATCGAAGACGGTTACTGGGAAGGCGGGCAGCACAATGGCTGAGACGACGTACCTCGAGGCCATCACTCAGGCCATGCACGAAGAGATGGCGCGCGACGAGCGCGTCTTCCTGATCGGCGAAGACGTCGGCGCCTACGGCGGCGCGTTCAAGACCAGCGCGGGGCTGCTCGACAAGTTCGGGCCCGAGCGCGTGGTCGACACGCCGATCTCCGAGATCGCCATCATCGGCGCCGCCTCCGGCGCGGCGCTCATGGGCATGCGTCCGATCGCGGAGATGCAGTTCATCGACTTCATCACCTGCGGCTACGACATGCTGGTCAACTTCTCGGCCATGAACAGCTACCTGTTCGGCCGCGCCTGCCCGATGGTCGTGCGCGGACCGGCCGGCGGCGGCACGCATGGCGGGCCGTATCACTCGCTCAATCCCGAGGCGATGTTCATGAATCGTCCCGGCCTCAAGATCGTGGCACCCGGCACCGCGCATGACGCCAAAGGGCTGCTCAAGGCCGCCATTCGCGACGACAACCCGGTGCTCTACATCGAGCACAAATACCTCTATCGCCGCATCAAGGAAACGCTGCCCGAAGACGACTACATCGTCCCGATCGGCAAAGCGAACATCCGCCGGAAGGGCAAAGACCTCACGATCCTCACCTGGGGCGCGATGATCTATGTCGCCGACGAAGCGGCCGACGATCTTGCGAAGGACGGCGTGTCGGTCGAAGTGATCG
>DASVUA010000147.1:0-6841 GCA_036387295.1 Thermoanaerobaculia bacterium
GCGATCTCGAGTCCGTCCTGGCCGTTGTTCGCCCAGATGAAGCCGTATCCGAGGTTCGAGCAGACGCGCTGCACGATCGTCTGGATCTCCTCGTCGTCCTCGACGGCCAGCACGAGCGGCCGGATCACCTGATCCTTCGGCGGGTTGAAGCTGAGTGCACCGTTCTGTTTTCGTCCCTCCGCCGTTTTCCGCTCGAAGAGACGCGGCGGCGCTTCGACCCAGAACTTCTCTTTGTACGCAGGGGGAGCTTTGCAGAAACAGGCGAGGCAATTCGTGCAGACCAGCGAGCGCTCTTTCGCCAGGCAACTGCACCAATCCGCATCGACCGCGTTGAACGAGGCGCGGCAGGAGAAGCAGGTCACCTCGTAGGCCGCGTTCGACGCCGGCGAGGTCAGATGTGCCGGCACGACATCGACCGGCTCGGCGTCGCGCGGCGGGTTCGGAACCAGCGACGCCGACGACGCATGCGGCGCGGCAGCCGGTGGCGCGGCGGGACGTGAAACGGGGACAGGGCGCGGCGCGGCCGGTTTCGCCGGTCCGTGGTGCTGCGGAGCCGCGGCTGCTTTGGGCGCGGCGTGCGATTGCGGCGCCGGCTTGCTGGTCATCGCGCGCGGAATCGACTGCTCGAGGAGCAGGTCCTCGGGACGCGAGAACGCCAGCTGCGCGACGCGCGCAACGTCCTCGACGTCATACGGGCGCGTCACGAACGCCGCATACCGCACCGCTTCCGGCACCGTCGCCGCCGAGCGTCCGGTGAGGACGAGCGGCAGTTGCGACGTCTTGTCCGAAAGCGTCCTGTGGATCTTGTCGAACTCCGGATGCTCCATATCGAGGAGCAGCGCGCTGGGGCGGAAGCGGAAGATCTCGTCGACCGCGTCGACCCAGCGCTCGACCACTTCCACATCGATGTTGCGCTGCCGCAGTTTCGGGATCACGGCATCGGCCGTTCCGCGGCGCCGCTCGATGAACAGCACGCGCGGCTTGGTCGGTGCCGACTGAGACGCCGCGGAAGGACGCCGTCCCGGAGCCGCCGGCGCAGAGGGCGCCGGCTGCGGGCGCTTGGTGGCGGTCGCGTTGGCGTTCACCGGCAAGCGCCGCGTGCTGAGGTTCACATTCTTGCTCGACGTCGGCTCGCGTTTGAACCAGCCGCTGATCGCGCCCAGCACCGACGGCTTCGACTCCGCCGCTTTCCCGGCGCGCGTCGAAGGAGGACGGACATTCGCCGTCGCCGCTTCCGCGGCGCGTTGCGCGGCAGCCACACGATCGGAAGCATCTTTTTCGATGCGTGCGCGCTCCGCCGCGAATGCCTGATCCGCCTGCGCGCGCATCGCTTCGCGCTCGCTCTCGAGCTGGCGGCGAAGATCTTCCTCCGCCGCGCGGCGCTCGGCATCGAGCTGATCGTGCAGATCGCGTTCGGTGGCCTGGCGCTCCTGTGCGAGGCGCTCCTCGAGCTCGGTCTCGATGCGCAGCCGTTCCGCTTCGGCACGAACCCTCGCCTCTTCTGCGGCGCGCCTTCCCGCTTCCAGCTCCTCGGCCTGCGCGGCATCTCGCGCCATGCGCGATTCGAGTTCTTTGGAGATGCGCTCGCGCTCCGCTTCGGCCGCCGCACGCGCTTCTTCGGCCGCGCGGCGCTCTGCTTCCATCCGCTCCTGCTCGCGGCGCGCTTCGTCGCGCTCGCGTGCGACGCGTTCTTCGAGCTCCTGTGCGAGCCGCTCGCGTTCCTCGTCCGCGCGTGCGCGGGCTTCGTCGGCCAGGCGGCGTTCCGCCTCGAGCCGGGACGCTTCCTCGCGCTCGCGGGCCAGCTCCTCGAGGAACTGCCGTTCGAGGCGCTGACGTTCTTCCTCGGCGCGCGCGCGTGCTTCTTCGGCCGCAATGCGCTCGGCCTCGATGCGCCGCGCTTCTTCGCGTTCGCGCGCCAGCTGCTCTTCGAGCTCGCGCGCAATCCGCGCGCGTTCTTCTTCCGCACGGAGGCGCGCTTCCTCGGCGCGCCGCGCTTCTTCCCGCTCGCGGGCGAGCTGCTCTTCGAGCTCACGTGCGACGCGCGCACGTTCTTCTTCCGCGAGCCGCAACGCTTCCTCGGCAGCCAGCCGTTCGGCCTCGATGCGGCGCGCTTCTTCACGCTCACGCGCGAGCTGCTCTTCGAGCTCACGTGCCACGCGCAGACGTTCTTCTTCCGCGAGCCGCAGCGCTTCGGCAGCCGCGATCCGCTCGGCTTCGAGGCGCTGCGCTTCTTCGCGCTCGCGCGCCAGTTGTTCTTCGAGCTCGCGAGCGACGCGACGTTCTTCTTCAGCGACGCGCAACGCTTCGGCGGCAGCGATCTGTTCGGCCGCGGCGCGTGCCGATTCTTCCTCACGGGCGCGCGCGGTCTGCTCTTCGAGCTCGCGCGCGGTCCGCTCGTCCTCCGCCTTGCGCTGCGCTTCCTCGGCGCGCTCGCGTGCGAGCAGCGCCTGCCGCTCGCGCTGCTCCTGCTGTGCGGCGGCGCGTTGCCGCGCTTCTGCCTCGCGGCGCGCGCGCTCCTCTTCTTTGCGCCGTTTGCCGCTCTTCTTCTGATTCCGTTGATCGGCTGGCGCCGGAGCGGCTGGTTCTTCCTCTTCCTCGTGGAGCGGAACGACCGCCGCGAGCGAGCTGCGCTCGAGCGGCTTGTTGTCGAATGTCGGCTCCTCGCGCGGCACCGCGATCGGCGACGCGGCAGCGGCGATTGCAGCGGGTTGGAACATCGGCGCCGCGGCGCGAGGACGCGTCGCGAACGCGATCAGCGCACTACCCGCTCCGCCGAGGGCGATGAACGTCGCGAGATGAACCGGACGGATCACCTCGGGGAAAAACAGCGCCAGCGCAAACAGCGACAGGAAGCCCGAAAGCACGGCCCCTTTCCAGCCGCCCCGCCATACCGAGAGCGCGGTCGCCACGGCGAACGCGCAAACCAGCAGAGCCGGGCTGGCAGCGTAGAGCATGCCCACACCGGCAGCGAGGATCACGAGATCTATGGCAATGCCGTATCGAAGGATGTTGCGCCGGGTCTGTTCCGTCATGTGTCGAGGTAATGCGGTCGTCTAGAGATTCCCCATGATGCTCACTGCTGCTGACTGCTCGATCTTCAACCGGTAGCGTGCGACCTCGTCGGTCACCTGAATGAACGGCAACGCGCAGTAGAGCTCTTTCTGCGCGTCGCGATAGGCACCCGTTTCATACAGCGCCACCGCATAGTAATAACGGAGGTCTTCCTCGCCGCGGGCGAAGACATCCATCCGCCGGAACGCGGCGACCGCTTCTTCGAACGAGCCGATGCGATACAGCCCGATGGCGGCCTCGGTGAGCACTTCGCGACGCACCTCGCGGTCGGTCGCGAGACGCACATACAGATCGTGCGCGGCGTCATGCTCCCCTGCCGACGCCAGATCGCTCGCCTGCCGGAGCGTCGTGAGTGCTTCGCTGCCGGAGAGCGCCGCGGTGCGCGGCTCGGCCCGTTCGGGAACGCGTGCAATCTCCGGGGTCACGACTCGAGGAGTGGCGACTTCGGGAGCGACGTTTTCGGGCGGGTTCGACTCGAGCGTGACATCGGGTCGCGTGCTTTCAGGCGTAGCCGGTCTCGGCATCGGGCGCTCGAGCTCTGCGACGCGGGTCTCCGCCTGTTGCGCCGACTGTTGCTCTGCCGCCGCAATGCGCTGGCGCGCCGCTTCTTCCGCGGCCGCGATCCGTTCGCTCGCCGCAGTCTGTGCGGCGGCAACACGGCGGTCGGCCTCCGCCTGTACCGCTGCGACGCGGCGATCCGCATCGGCCTGCGCCGCCGCGATGCGGCGCTCGGCGTCAGCCTGCACATCCGCGATGCGCCGGTTTGCGTCCGCTTCGATCGCGGCGATCCGGCGATCCGTCTCCGCCTGGATCTCCTCGACCCGCACTTCCGTTGCCGCTTCGATGGCGGACGGGGTCGCGGTCGTGGTCGTGGTCGTGGTCGCCGCCGGTTCTTCCGCGATCGCGGGCGTCACAGGACGGACGGTCGGCAGCGGTTCGAGCGGTTCGGCTGATTGATCGGTGACGAGCTGCGGGTTGTGCGGCAGGTTCGCGTCGGGGACGAGCGCCGCGACCAGCACTTCGAAGTCGCGCGCGTCCTGATCGAGCGGCAACGTCGCAAAGACCGGCGTTGCCCGTTCCGATTGCACGAGGCGGAGGATCGTGGCGCGCGCATCGTCTTCGCTGCCGACCCGGAACTCCGCGAGGGCGAGATAGACGAGCGCCATCTGATACGACGCCGCGCGCTCGCTGCTCGCCGCGAGCCCCTCGGCTGCCGAGCGGAGGTCGACGGCCGCCGACGCGTAGTCGCCCGCGCGAAACGCCCGCATCCCGAGATCGAACAGAGCCTCCGGCGTGGCCGCCCCCAGCGCGGGAAACGCTGCTACCGCGAGGAGTAGCAGGACGCCGACTGATCTACGCACGATGAAGCCTCCGGACTTGTTTCGAATGTAGTGAATGCTGGACCAGAACTGATGGTCGAAATCGCCTCCATTCAATTTCGTTGCCGACTCGCGTGACGCTCATCACAGAAAGGCATGAGAACCGCACCGTCGCCCTCGCGGTGCACGAGAATCTCATTCACTTCCTTGCCCAGCGGCCGGACGCGTTCCCGTTCAGGCGCAATATCGATCTCCGTCATTTCCTGAACGATTCGGTCGGCAACTCGACGGAACGCCTGCCGGTGCCGGCAAAAATTTTCCTGCTCGACGAGCTCGAGCCGAAAGGCTACGGTTTCGCGGTCACGAAATCGCCCACGCTCGACGACATCGAAGCGCGCTTCGAAAAATGGGCGAACGAGCAGCTCGATCAGGGCGCGCGTGAAACCACCCGCTCGCGTGACCTCATCAACGCGTACCGCGATCAGCTTCTCAAGATCACGCGCAATGCCGCGGAGTCGAGCGTCCTCGCCGATTACGAGGCGGTCTTCTGGCTCCTCCACACCCAGCAGCTCGCGCGGCAGTTCTCGCTCTTCACGCGCAATGCGATCAAGTCCGGCCTCTCGCGCGACGACGCCGACCGTTTAAAGTACGCGCTGCACAGCAAGTGGGCGAACATGCTGCGCGAGTCGGTGCGCGTGACCGGGTTCGTGCAGGTGATGCTCGACAATCCGCTCATTGCGGCCGAGGAGTTCATCAGCCCCGATCTGCGCGAGCTGCGTGCGTACTTTCAGGGAGCGCTGCGGCGCGACTTCACAGCCTTCAGCAACGCGTTCGCCGTGCTCCGAAAAACGGCCTCGGATCTACTGTCGCGCGATCGCATTCTGCGGCGCGCCATTACGCTTCTCGGCTACAACGAAGCGGCGACGCCGCACGTCGTCACGCTGCTCGACCCGCGGGTCTGGCAACTGCTCGCCGAACATCCTTCGTTCAAATCGCCCGCGGAGTTGTCGATCATCGACACCACCTCGCGCAAGCTGCTCGAATTCTTCGTCGTCCAGACGCTGCGCCGCGGCATTCTCTGGATGAAGACTTCGCCCGAAGGAGAGAACATCGCCGATGACGCGAGCGGCGTCGTCTACTCGCGCGCCATTCGTCCGATGAACTTCGGGCGCCGCGGCGTGGTCGAGCCGATCGTCTATCGCTACGGTCTCGTCTACGACATCACCTCCTTCACCGAGACCCTCGGCGAGATCGCGCGCGGCGGCAAAGGAGAGGAACAGAGCTCCTATCGCCAGATGCTCGACTTTCAGCGCGAGCTCGCCGACCTCACTCGCAAGCACGGGCTGACGTTCGAAAAGTTCCTCGGCGACGGCGCGTTCTACACCTCGCGCCGGGCGACCCGAACGTTACAGGCAGCGATCGGCGTGCAGCGCTTTTACTCGAGCGCGCGGCAGAAGGGATTCGCATTCAACAAAGGGATGCGCATCGCCCTCAACTACGGCTACTACAGACTGCTGCCGATGCAGATCTCGGCCGACGGCACGCAGATCATGGAGTTCTACGGCCCCGGCATCGTCGAGCTCTCGCGACTGACCACCGGCAAGACGACCAAAGAGCTCGAAGACATCCAGCACCTGCTGCTCGCGCACGGCTACGACCAGAACGACGTCTATCGTTTCTTCGCGCCGCTCCTGCGCAACGTCGATACGACCGACACGCAGCAACAGCGTGAGTTCTACGCGTACGTCAACGAGAACGGCCACCTCGTGAACGAAGGAATCGTTGCCTCGATCCCCTTCCTCCGACAGTTGTCAACCGAGCTCGTGGAAGACAATCAGAGGATCTACCGGCTGCGCGCGCCGTGGAACGTGTACGTCGGCTTCCCGGCCGCGGGCGACCAGGCGGGTTACCTCGGCATCCGTCTGCTCGGCTCCGTGTCGCTGAAAGGCATCGGCACGCAGGACATCGCGGAAGTCGTGTCGCTCGCGGCGGAAGAAATCGAGATCTCGATGATCGACGATCCGAAACCGCTGCTGCAGCTGCTGCAGCAGGAGCGCAACCGCACGGCGGCGTCGAGCTTCAAGCAATCGCCGGAATTCGACGGCGACGGCGGTGCGGCCGATCTCGTCGTCTGCGAATCGCACACGCAAGGCGGCGGCACGGCGGTGATCCTGGTGGGCGAATGGGATCCGCTGTCGGAAGAGATCCGGAGACCGATCCGCCTCGACGGCGTCGACGCGGAACGCTACGGCCTCGCCATCCCGCTGACGGCGCAGGCGGTCGAATCGCAGAGCGTCGCATACCAGAAGCTGTACCGCACCCTGAGCCGCATCGAAACGCTCCCCAGCTTCTCCGTCGACGCGATCCGCCACAACACAAACTTCAGCGGCTTCATCATCGGCGCAACCGTCGAACCGCTCTCGCCTCGGCCGCGATGTCATTCTGGTGGA
>DASVUA010000148.1:0-3465 GCA_036387295.1 Thermoanaerobaculia bacterium
GCCCCGCAGAGGGCGAAGGACCTTCTCCGTTGCATGCTGGAAGGTCCTTCGCCGTCTACGCGGCTCAGGATGACAAGTTGGGGCTCGATTGCAGCGGCGCTGAATATCGTGTCATCCCGCGCCTTGGCGCGGGATCCCCTGCCGACGAGCAACGCGGCTCACGCGTTGCGCGAAGGCCACTCCTACAGCCAACCCTTTTCCCGCGCGATTCTTGCTGCTTCCACGCGGTTTCCGGCGCCGAGTTTACTGATGGCTTCGGAGAGGTAATTTCGTACGGTGCCTTCGGAGAGATTGAGGCGGGAGGCGATGTCGGCGCTGGTGTGGCCGTCGCCGGCGAGGCGGAGGACCTGGCGTTCGCGGTCGGTGAGGGGGTCGGGCTCGCTCCACGCTTCGGCGGCCAGTTCGGGGTCGACGACGCGGCCGCCTGCCTTGACGCGCCGCACGGCGTTGGCGAGATGTTCGGCGGGCGAATCTTTGAGCAGGTAGCCGGATGCGCCCGATTCGAGCGCGCGCCGCAGATAGCCGCCGCGCGCGAACGTCGTGAGGATGATGACGCGGGTCGGAAGCGCCTCGCGTTTGATCGCAGCCGCGAGCTCGAGGCCGGTCATGCGCGGCATTTCGATGTCCGTCAACAACACATCCGGACGTTTCTCGCGGCAGATGGCGAGCGCCTCGTCTCCGTCCTGCGCGCGGCCGATCACGTCGATGTCGCCGTCGATCTCGAGCAGCGCGGCGAGCGCGCCGAGCACCATCTTCTGATCTTCCGCAATCACGACCCGGATCATGCGCGGCGCTCCGCGATGTTCGAGGTCGCGAACGGCAGCGCGACCGTCAACGTCGTGCCGCGGCGCCCTTCGCGAATCAATGTGCCGCCGAGCGCTTCGACGCGCTCGCGCATGCCGCTGAGGCCACTGCCGAACGGGCTGTCGCCGCCGCGTCCGTCGTCGCTGATCGTCAATGTGCACTGCTCGTTCGTGACGTCGACCGATAAGCGGCAACGCCGCGCGCCCGAATGACGAACGATGTTCGTGATCGCTTCGCGCAATGCAAGGCAAAGGACCGCTTCGTGCGCCGGCGGCAATTGTGTTTTCGGCATGTCGGCGTCGAGCTTCACGCCCGCGGTCGAGAGCGTGTTCTGCGCATGCTGCACCTCGGCCGCGAGGCCGCCGGTGCGATAGCCGGTGACGGCCGTGCGCACTTCGGCCAGCGCTTCGCGCGCGATCCGCTCCACGTCACGGATCTCGCGAAACGCGCGCTCCGGATCGCGCTCGCTCAGCTTCGAGGCGAGCTCCGATTTCAGGATCACGAGCGACAACGTGTGGCCGAGAACGTCGTGGAGATCGCGTGCGATCCGCTCGCGCTCCGCCACTTTCGCCAGATGCTCGATCTCTTCGCGCGCGAGGCGCAGCCGCGCGTTTGCACGGCCGACCTGCGCGAAATGAATGTTGATCGCGCCGATGATCAGCACGAAGAGCGGCGGCCACGTCGATGTGAACAGATCGCGCCGGAGGAGTGCCGCTTCAATGGTCGCGATCAGCGCGATCGCCAGCACGCCGCTCACCGCGCGCCGCTGAGGCTGAAGCAGCGCCACCATGCTTGCCCCGTAAATGAAAAACGCCCCCGCGCCGTAGGACCGCGGCCACAGCGCAATGCCCATCGACACCGTTAAGGCGGCGAGCAGCACGAGCTCGCGTCCGACGACCCAGTGCGAGCGGAAGTAGAGCGCCATGAACGCGAGCGTCGCGACGATGTACAGCGTCCACCCGGCCGGATTCGACTGACGCGGACTGAGAAGCGGCGTCAGCGTGAACGGCACGATGTAGACCAGCCAGGCGTAGGGCGTCCAGCCGACGTCTTTGTCGTGTGGGATGAGCGATCGCATTGGGCTGTGAGTGTAACGGCGCCGGTCCTTACGCCTGCATCGCTCCGCTGTCGCGGCGATAACCGAGGTACGCAATCGAGGAGAAAACCAGCGCCGCGACGATCATCGCAAAGATGTGGAGCGCCACCGGCTCGCCGCGCGACGCGCCGATCACGTGCAGTGCGAGCTGCGAGAAGTGATAGGGCGGCAGCCACTGCGCGACGCTCTGCAGCGCCTTCGGAAGAAACTGGATCGGAATCCAGAGACCCGACACGATCGCCATCGGCAGATAAAGAACGTTGACGATCGGCGCGGCGGCGCTCGGTCCGGCGAAAAAGCCGACCGCGAGTCCGAGCGCACAGAAGGTGATCGAGCCGGTCACCAGCGTCACGAACAGAATCACCCCCGTCAGGAACGGCAGCGTCACGCTACCGAGCAACGTGCCCATCGCGAACAGCAGCAGCACCACGATCGCGCTGAACGTCATCGCCATCGCCAGCTTCGCCACAAAGTAGGCCGCGATCGGCATCGGCGTCGTCCGTTTGGCTTCCAGCCAGCCGTGTCCACGCTCGATCGCCACCGTGACGCCGAATCCGAACAACGCCGCTCCGATCACGCCGAACGCGCCGTACGTCGCGATGAGGTACTCGGCCATTTTGACGTTTCCGGTCTGCCGCCCGCCGAACACCACGCCGAAGAAGTAATAAAAGATGATGGGGAAGAGGATGGTCGGCAGCGCGTACGCGGGCGTGCGCAGCGCTTTGAGAAATTCGTACTTCATCTCGAGCAGGTACAGTTTCATGAGGCCTCCAGCAGGTCGATGAATGCGTCTTCGAGCGTGGCCGCGTCGCCTTTGATGTCGCGCGGCGTTCCTTCTTTCACCGCGACGCCGCGATGCAGCACGACCACCCGGTCCGCAAGCGTTTCGGCTTCCGCGAGATAGTGCGTCGTCAGCAGCACCGATTTGCCGCGGCCGACGAAGAGGCGGATCTGCTTCCAGAGCGCCCGGCGCGCTTCGACGTCGAGGCCGGTGGTCGGCTCGTCGAGGATCAGCAGGTCGGGATTGCCGCAGATCGCGAGCGCGAACAGCACGCGTTTCTGCTGTCCGCCCGAGAGCTGCCCGAATTTCCGTTTCTCCAATCCCTCGAGGCCGGCCGCCTCGATGACTTCCGCCATCGGGAGCGGGTTGGGGTAGTAGGAAGAAAAGAGCTGGATGTGCTCGCGCACGCGCAGCATTTCGGGAACGCGGGCGATCTGCAGGACGGCGCCGAGACGCGTCCGTGTGCGGGCGTCGCGCGGATCGCCGCCGAACACGCGCACCTCGCCGGTGGTCGGTTTCGTCAGGCCGAGCAGCGTCCGGACGGCGGTCGTTTTCCCCGCCCCGTTTGCGCCGAGGAGCGCAAGCAGCTCGCCGGGGCGAATCGTGAGATCGAGCCCGCGAAGCGCCTCGACCATGCCGTAGGACTTTGTGACGCGTGTGAATCGCGCAGGAAGGTTGTGCATGCCTCAGAGGATGGGCTCATGCGAGCGAAAGCAGCAGTGGAGAAGGTCACGGGGTGAAGGTGACGAGTGTCATGTCAGGCGTGTTTGGTGGAGCGGCGGGC
>DASVUA010000149.1:0-13769 GCA_036387295.1 Thermoanaerobaculia bacterium
AGAAGCTGAGGTCGTCGATGAGCAGCTTGTCGCCGAAGCCCTTGCGCAGGTGCTCGGCCTGCACGACGAGGTCGCCCAGGCGCGGGCCGGCCGGGATGTGGATCTGGACCTCGTCGAGCTTGACGTTGCGCTCCTGGGCGACGAGCGCCTCGAAGTTCTGCAGGCGCGCCTTCTGCTTGGTCTGGCGACCCTTCGGGTTCTGGCGGACCCAGTCGAGCTCGGCGGCGATCGTCTTCTGGCGCGCCTTCTCCGTCTTCTCCTCCTGGGCCAGGCGCTTCTGCTTCTGCTCGAGCCAGCTCGAGTAGTTGCCCTCGTAGGGCAGGCCGCGGCCGCGGTCGAGCTCGAGGATCCAGCCGGCGACGTTGTCCGACTCTACGACGATGCCACCGAGACGGGGGCCGGCGGGGATGTAGATCTCGAGCTCTGCAACACGCTCGCGTGATTCCTGGTTGAGCAGGTTCTCGTAGGCGTTGATGCGCGCTTTGCCTTTCGCGTGACGCGCTTTCGGCGACATCTTGATCCACTCGAGCTCGCGGTCTAGGGTCTTCTGCCGGTTCGATTCGGCCTTCTCTTCCTGCGCGAGACGGTTGCGCTTCTGCTCGAGCCAGGAGGAGTAGTTGCCCTTCCACGGAATGCCTTCGCCGCGGTCGAGCTCGAGAATCCAGCCGGCCACGTTGTCGAGGAAGTAGCGGTCGTGCGTGACGGCGATGACGGTGCCGGCGTACTTTTGCAGATGCTGTTCGAGCCACTGCACCGATTCGGCATCGAGGTGGTTGGTCGGCTCGTCGAGCAGCAGGATGTCGGGCGCCTGCAGCAGCAGACGGCAGAGCGCGACGCGGCGCTTTTCACCGCCGGAGAGCGTGCCGATCAGCGTCTCGCCGGGAGGGCATCGGAGCGCGTCCATCGCCATGTCGAGCTTCGAATCGAGATCCCACGCGCCGGTGGCGTCGAGCTTGTCCTGGACCTTGGCCTGCCGGTCCATGAGCTTGTCCATGTCGGCGTCGGGATCGCCGAAGGCGTTGTTGATGTCGTCGAATTCTTTGAGGAGATCGAGGACCGGCTGCACGCCTTCCTGCACGATCTCGAGCACGGTTTTCGACGGATCGAGCTGCGGCTCCTGCTCGAGGAGGCCGACCGTGTAGCCGGGCGAGAGCACGGTCTCGCCGAGGTGCTCTTTGTCGATGCCGGCGAGAATTCGCAGCAGTGTCGACTTGCCCGAGCCGTTGAGGCCGAGGACGCCGATCTTTGCGCCGTAGAAATACGAGAGGTAGATGTCTTTGAGGACCTGCTTCTTTCCGTGGTACTTCGAGACACCGACCATCGAGTAGATGATCTTGTTCGGTTCTGTTTGTTGGGCCATGGCGGGGCGGATTCTACATGGCGCGGCGGGCCGGAATTGAAAATTGAAAATTGAGAATTGAAGATTGAGAATTGAAAGACGGCGCGGTGCGGTGGCCGATTTTTCAATTTTCAATTTCTAATTTTCAATTTCAATCAATCTGTGCGCTCAATGCACCGTTTCACCTGCCGCGACTTCCGACAGACGCGGGGTGTTCGGCAGTAGTTCCACGGCGGCTTCTTCGAACGCGACGACGACGAGGGTCTGGTCGTCTTCGGGAGGGCGGTTGCGGGTGAATTTTTTTACGGCGCTGAGGAGGGCTTTCTTGATATCGTCGGCGGCGAGGTGGCCGTTCGAGACGATGGTCTGTTCGAAGCGATCGAAGCCGAACGGGTTGCCGTCGTCATCGATGGCTTCGATGAGGCCGTCGCTGTAGAGCACGAGCCGGTCGCCGGACATGAACTCGACCGAGTGTTCGCGGAACGCTTCACGGCGGCGGACGCCGAGAGGGAAACCCCAGGCGGAGAGCGCTTCGAGTTTGCCGGTCGCGGCGCGGAAGACGTAAGGATCGAGATGGCCGGCGGACGAGAAGCGCAGCGTCTGAGCGCGCGTGTCGAGCACCCCGAAAAAGAACGTCATCATGATCCGCTTCGGCGCGGTCTTCATCACGATTTCATTGAGCACATCGAGCACCGCGCGCGGCGAATGCTCGTAGCCGACCTGCACCATCAACGCTGATTTCGCCATCGCCATCACGATGCCGCTGGTGAGGCCGTGACCGGAGACGTCGCCGAATGCGATGCCGATCTCGCCCGTGGGGAGCTTGAGGAAGTCGAAGTAGTCGCCGCCGATCTCGCTGGCGGCGCGGTAATGCGAGGAGACGCTCGCGCCGGCGAACGACGGCGCGTCGAGCGGCAGCAGCGCGGCCTGAATGCGGTTCGCCGCATCGATCTCGGCTTTGACGCGCTCGCGCTCGACGATACGCTTCACGTGAGGGGCGAGGTCTTCGTACGAGTATTCGACTTCGCGGCGCGTCAGCAGCCCGGCCACGCCGAGGCCGACGGCAAGAAGGAGCGGCACGGCCACCGACATCAGCAGCTGCCGTTCGAAGCCGCTGCTCGCGACGCTGATGAGAGGCGCGGTGGCGACGAGGAGGCTGCCGAAGAAAAGCGCCACGGCGCTGGCCAGGAGGTCGTAGGCGAGGAAGACCGCGATGGCGGTGACGCCGGCGCCCCAGCCGAAGAGGATCTGCTGGCTGAGCGGCCCGATCGGCGCGTGGGCGACGCCGCCGATGGCGATGAGCGCCGCCGCGGCGAGGATGCCGAGCCCCAGCATCCTGCGGCGATGAGCGAGCGCGACGACGAAGAGGATGGCGACGAGCGCGGTCAGGATCGCCTGCGACGCGGAGCTCAGCACCGCGGCGAGCGGGCCGCCCATGAAGAGAATCATCCCCGAGCCGTCGCCCACGGTCGGATGTGCCCAGCCGAAGGCGATCGGGATCGCGCCGATCAGGAGCGACGCCGCTGCGATCGCGGGGGCGGTCAAGGTGCCGTTCAGAAGCGAGCGACCGACCGTTGCATTGACGGGGTCGCGACGAAGAATGGCGTCGAACGACGCGAGCCGCTCGCCCCACCGTTCGCGCGCGTAACTCTCGCCCACGGCCCAGGCGAGAAACACGAGCACGGCGAGAGGAATGTAGACGAAGAGGGTTTTGAATCCGGAGATCGCGATCGCCGTCTGCGCCGCGTCGATGCTGCCGAAGTTCGTTCCGTCGGAAGAGGAGGCGGAGATGACGAATTCGAGCGCGAGTGACAGCAGGAGGATGGTGCCGAAGAGAAAGGATGCGGTACCGACTCCGACTTCGCCGGCGTGGTATTTCTTGAGAAACAGCACGAGCAGCAGAAGCAGCATCACGTACAACGCGCCGAATCCGAGGAACGCGCCGCCGATCTCCGGGTCGTAGCGGAACGGGCTGCCGTCGGCGTACTCCTCGATCAGATCGAATCCGGCGAAGCGGTCGCCGTTGAAGTAGATCCAGAGGTACGTGTCGATGTTGCCGACCGGCTCTTTCGCCGTGACTTTGTAGCGGAACGTCCAGTCGGTGCGGCTGCGCGTGACGTTCGGCCGCGCCGATTCGAACACAGGCGACGGCGCTCCCGCGAACACCCGCGAGGCGACGAATGCGTCAGCGCGCGGACGCAACTGCGCCTCGGTCATGTTCGCGCCGCGCGTCTCCGGCCGCTGACGCAGGCGCGCGGCGAGGAGCTCGCCTTGCCCCGTGATGTAGATGTGACCGTACGGCAGGAACTTCTCGAGGCCGCGGCGGTAGTAATTGACGCGGTAGCCGCCGAGGCGCGGTCCGATGACCGGATCATCGTGCAGGCGGCGATAGCGTTCCGGATCCTTCTCCAGTGCGCGGTCGAGGAGCGGCGAACCGACCCAGGTCATGTTCGACCACGCTTTGTCGACGGGGATGCCGAGCTTGCGCGCTTCTTCGTCGGCGATGCGCTGCGCTTCGCCTCGCGTAATGTCGACGCGCGGCTGCACGCCGTTGTAGCGGGGGACGAGCAGCGCCAGGACGATGATTCCGCCCACAAACGCCAGGACCGGGACGATGCGCTTCATGGATCGCAAGATGATAACCGCCTGCTGTTGCCGCTTCTCATTACGTTTTCACGCGCTCGTAGTTTCGCCACTACACTGATTTCCGTGTTGACCGACGAGCGGCCCGACAAACGCGCCACGTACGCACTTGCGATCCTCACGTTCATTAATTTGTTCAACTACATCGACCGCTGGGTGATCTCCGCGGTGGTCGAGCCGCTCAAGCTCGATCTCGGATTGACCGACACGCAGATCGGTCTCATCGGCACCGGTTTCATCCTCGTCTACGCTTTGACGTCGCCGGTGTTCGGTGCGTTAGGTGATCGCGGCGCGCGGCCGCGATTGATCGCGATCGGCGTCGGAATCTGGAGCATCGCCACGGCGATGGCCGGTTTCGCTCGCGGCTTCTGGACGCTGCTCATCGCGCGGTCGACGGTCGGCGTGGGCGAAGCGGCGTACGGCACGATCGCGCCGGCGCTGCTCGCCGATCAGTTCCCGATCGAGAAGCGCGGCCGCATCTTCGCAGTTTTTTTCGCCGCGATTCCGATCGGCTCCGCGGCGGGGTACGTGCTGGGAGGCCTCGCCGATCAGCATTTCGGCTGGCGTGCGGCATTCTGGATCGCCGGATTTCCGGGGTTGCTCCTCGCGCTCCTCGTGCTGCTGGTGAAAGATCCTCCCCGCGGCCAGAACGACGCCGGACACGCGCCGCGCGTTGCGGGAAGCGCGTACCGCGATCTGCTGCGCAACCGTCCGTACGTGCTCTCCGTGCTCGGCTACGCGATGTACACCTTCGCGCTGGGCGGCCTCGGATTCTGGATGCCGGCGTTTCTCGAGCGCGCTCGCGGGATGGCGCGTTCCGATGCGACGGTGACGTTCGGTGGAATCGTGATCGTCACCGGTTTCGTGGGGACCTTCCTCGGCGGCTGGCTCGGCGATCTGCTGCTGAAGAAAACAAAGCAGTCGTATCTCTGGGTCTCCGGCGTTGCGACGCTCGTCGCCGCGCCGCTGACGTTCGTCGGCCTGACGAGCCGCGACAAGGCGACGTACCTGACGGCGATCGTCATTGCCGAGGTGCTCATCTTCATGTGCACCGGCCCGATCAACTCCGCGATCGTGAACGTCGTCTCGCCGCTCGAACGTGCGACCGCGGTCGGCCTTTCCGTACTGGTGATGCATTTCCTCGGCGACATCCCTTCGCCGCCGCTCATCGGAGCGATCTCCGATTCGAGCTCGCTCGACCGCGGGATCCTGGTCGTGCCGGTCGCGATTCTGCTCGCCGGCTTGATCTGGTCGTACGCGGCGTGGACGGCGAGACCGGAGCCGGTTTGAGCGCGCAGGAGCGCAATCGATGATCCGCAACGCCGTCACGGCGTTCTTCCGGATGTGCGTGCGGATCTTTTTCCGGCGCATCGAGCTGCTGGGGATGGAGCGCGTTCCGGATGGGCCGGTCATCTTTGCGGTCAATCATCCGAACGGCCTCGTCGATCCGCTGTTCCTCCTCTGTTTCGCGCCGCGGCCGGTTTCGTTTCTGGCGAAGGCGCCACTGTTCCGCTATCCGATCATCGGCTGGTTCGTCCGGACCTTCGACACGATTCCGGTTTATCGCAAGCAGGACAACACCGCCGGCACGAACGAGGAGACGTTTTCACGATCGCGCGAAGTGCTGCAGGGCGGCGGGAGCATCGCGATTTTCCCGGAAGGGACGACGCACGACGATCCGCGCCTGCGCGCGTTGAAAACAGGCGCGGCGCGCATCGCGCTCGGTGCCGACGTGGCGGCGATGACGGTCGTCCCGACCGGCATTTACTACACAGCGAAGCATGTGTTCCGCAGCTCGGCGCTGGTGCTCTTCGGCGAGGCGATTCACGTGCAGCCGCTGGCGGTGAAAGGGGAGCCGCCGGCCGCGGAGGTCGAGCAGCTCACGCGCGCGATCGACGCCGGCCTCGACGCCGTGACGCTGCAGGCGGACTCGCACGCGGCGCTGTCGCTGATCGCGCGCGCGGAGGACATCTTCACGGCAGATGACCGGCAGCCGCTGGCAGAGGAGTTCGACCTGCGGCGGCAATTTATCGCCGGGTATCACTATCTCTGTGCGCGCGATCCTCAACGCCTCGAGCGTCTGCAGCAGGCGATCGCGCAATTCGAGGCGGAACTGCGCCACGCGCGGCTCGACGTGCACGAGCTCCGGCCGCGGCTCGATGCGCGGCGTCTCTTCCGCCTCGTCGTCCTGCTGCCGCTCGCGGTGCTCGGTGCGGCCGTGAGCTATCCGACCTACCGGCTGGTCGGCGTTCTCGCGCGCCGTTTCGCGAAAGGAGAAGGGAACGTGCTCGCCACGATGAAGTTCCTCGGCGCGCTGCTGCTCTATCCGCTCACCTATCTCCTTCTCGGCATCTGTGCCGGACTCCGTTTCGGGGCCGTGTGGGGAGTCGCGTGTGCGCTCGCGCTGCCGCTTCTCGGCTACCTCGCGCTGGTCGTCTTCGAAGAAGCCGATGACGCGATCGGCGATCTTCGCGCCGTACGCCATCGCGCGCTGCGCGGTGCAGGTCACGCGCGATTGCTCGCGCAGCGCGAAGCGATTCGCGACGAAATGATCGCCGTCGCGCGCGAGATGTGACGCGCGGCCTTTCCGATTCGAAGCCGCGCCACGCGCGCGAGTCATGTTATTTTTGGATCGGTCCACGACCCCGAAAGGAACTACTCATGTCCCGTGTGGCTTTCCCGCTCGCCGCAGTGCTGTCTTTTTGTCTCACGTTGTCCGCGGTCGCCGCGCCTGACGCGACCTACACCGCGCTGCGCGCCATCCGTCCGGACGGCCGCACGATCGCGGTCGACAACTACACGTTCCAGAGCGACGTCGTTCGCTTCACGCTCAACGGGAAGCTGCATCTGCTGACGCCCGTCGAAGGGAAAACATCCGGCGCCGTCTTCATCGGGCAGGGCTCGTACGAGCTGAAGCCTGCCTCCGAGAGCGAGCGTTACCAGGTCGCATTGCACGCGAACGAGGACGAGCTGGTCACGCTGACCGACCAGTTCGACTCGGCTGTCTTTCTCGGAACGGCACTGGTCGACGATGTGCTGAAGCGCGGCGCGCCCGTGGCCGGGACGCCTGACCGGAAGGCGCTCGATCGCTGGGAGGCCTACTTCAAGAAACAGCGGAAAGACCTGCATACGAACGTGCACGTACGCCTGCTGCAGGAGCTCGTCGACACGCCGGCGCTGCCGCTGTTCATCGGCTGGGTCGACGGGAAGAAATATCCCCCCGCGGTTCTCGTCGTCGATCCGCTCGGCGCGGAATCGGTGCGCATCTACACCGGTGACATGGGCGGCGAGCAGACCGCGATGATCGTCTCGAGCAACGACAAGGGGGGCGTCTGGTACTCCTCGCGGCTCAAGAGCGAGCTCGAGTCGGGAAAAGGCCGCGTCGTTCAGCCGCTTGCCGACGGAGAGCATTACGTCATCGACTCCGAGATCGATGGCGCGAAGCTCGCGGCGACGACCACGCTGACGTTCACGGCCAACATGCCGTATCGCGTTCTGCCGATCGCGCTCACCGGCGCGTTGACGATCGAGAGCGCTGAATTCGCTCCGGCCGGCGACAATCCGGCGTTCACGGCGATCTCCTTCATTCAGGAAGAGGCGAACGAAGATCCCGACGCGGCGGTCGTCTTTCCGGCCGCGCTGACGGCGGGAAAGAAGTATCTCCTCCGCATCAAGTACGCCGGCAAGGAAGTGCTCTCGAACGCCGGCGACGGCAACTTCACGATCACGCGCCGCAGCTCGTGGTATCCGAACGTCGGCACGTTCAACGACCTCGCGACGTACGAGCTCCGTTTCCGCACGCCGCAGAAGTTCGAGATCATCTCGGTCGGCGAGCAGGTCGAGAACCGCGTCGAAGGAAAAGAGCGCATCGCGGTCTGGAAAGCGAAGAACCCGATCCGCGTGGCGGGATTCAATTACGGCCGCTTCAAGAAAACCGCGCAGGCGGACAGCGACAGCGGCATGTCGTTCGAGGTGTACACGAATACGGGTACACCGGACATCATCCGCCGCATCAACGACGCGCTGGCGTACATCGCGGAGACCGAAGGCGGACCGAGCAACATCACGGTGAATACGTCCAGCCTCGCGCAATCGGCCATGGCGGACGGCATCAACACGGCGCGCACCGGCAACAGGTTCTTCGGGCCGCTCACCGACAAGCGGGTGGCGATCACGCAGCAATCCGAGTGGTTCTACGGACAGTCGTGGCCGACGCTCATCTACATGCCGTACATCGCGTTCCTCAACGGCACGCAGCGCAACACGCTCGGCATGGGCGCCGAGGCGAAGGACTTCATCGACAACGTCGGCACGCACGAGCTGGCGCACCAGTGGTGGGGCCATCTCGTCGGCACGAAGAGCTACCGCGATGAATGGATCTCCGAAGGCTTCTCGGAGTTCACGTCGGCGCTCGTCGCGCAGCAGACCGGCGGCTGGGGCAAGTACGACGAGTTCTGGGAAAAAGCGCGCCGCAGCATTCTCGAAAAACCGCGCGGCGCAAATCTGTCGAACGACCGCGCGGGCGCAATTTCGCAGGGCTGGCGTCTCGGCACGTGGCGCAATCCTTCGGCGTACAACACGATCGTCTATTCGAAAGGCGCGTACGTCCTGCACATGCTGCGCATGGCGATGCACGACCACAAGACGGGCGACCAGGTCTTCTCCGCGATGATGACCGACTTTGCGAAGACGTACGCCGGCAAGAACGCCTCGACGGCCGACTTTCAGCGCATCGTCGAGAAGCACGCGCCGCCGCAGGTCCGCCTGACGCAGAACGGCAAGATGGACTGGTTCTTCGATCAGTGGGTGTACGGGATCGACATCCCGAAGCACGTGGCGAAGTTCGACATCGTCGATGCCGGCGGCGGCAAGTACAAGATCAAAGGATCGGTCACCCAGTCGGACGTGCCGGAAGGCTTCGTCTCGTCGGTGCCGATGTACGTGCATTTCGACAAGACGTCGTTCGTGAAGATCGGCAACGTGGTCGTGATCGGCAGCCAGACCAAGCCGGTGGAGTTCGAGATCCCGCTGCCGAAGAAGCCGCAGAAGATCGCCATCAATTCAATGCACGACGTGCTGGCCCGCTGACGCCTCGCGCGCCCGACGCACGATTCCGACCCACGGCCGCGACGCGGCTGTGGGTCGATTGCTTTGTGACGTAATTTTGCACGCGGCCCGCGCGCTGCGCGCTATGTTGGCGCCCATGAAGATCACGCCTGTTCTCGTCGTCCCCGCCATCGAGCCGGTGCTGCCGCTTTGGGAGGCGCTCGGCTTCACACGCACGACCGATGTCCCGCACGATGACGTCCTCGGATTCGTCATTCTCGCGGGCGACGGTGCCGAAGTGATGTATCAGACCGAAGCCAGTGTCGCTGCCGACGAGGCGCGCGTCCTCGAAGGGCCGAAGCCGCTCGGCGCGACGTCGCTCTTCGTGCAGGTCGACGATCTCGATGCGATCGTGGCGAAGCTGCCGCAAGGCACGGATATCGTGGTCGAGCGGCGGACGACGTTCTACGGCTCGACCGAAACGTTCATCCGCGACGCCGCCGGGAACGTGATCGTGTTCGCGCAGTTCGCGCCCGCGTAACCCGCCGCGCACACAGGCGCATAAACGAAAAAAGGGCGAGCCGTGAGGCTCGCCCTTTCCATCAGTCTTCGACTGAGTCTTAGTACATGCCGCCCATGCCGCCGCCCATGCCGGCTGCCGGGTTGCCCGCACCGCTCTTGTCATCTTCCTTGATGTCGGAGATGAGTGCTTCGGTGGTGAGCATGAGGCCAGCGATCGACGAAGCGTTGAGCAGTGCCTGCTTGGTGACCTTGGCCGGATCGATGATGCCGTTCTCGATCATGTCGACGACCTGCTCGTTGCGTGCGTCGAAGCCCATCGTGCCGCCCGCGTTGCGGACGTCGTTGAGCAGGACGGAGCCTTCGAGGCCGGCGTTGATGACGATCTGGCGGAACGGCTCCTCGAGCGCGCGCTTGATGACGTTCGCACCGACGCGCACATCGCCTTCGGCTTTGATGGAGCGCTCTTTACCGTCGCGATCCTTGTACGTCAGGACGCCGGCTTTGAGACCCTTCTCGACCGCTTCGACCGCACGGAGGAGAGCGACGCCGCCGCCCGGGACGATGCCTTCTTCGACCGCTGCCTTGGTGGCGTGCATCGCGTCTTCGACACGCGCCTTCTTTTCCTTCATCTCGGTCTCGGTTGCAGCGCCGACCTTGATGACGGCCACGCCGCCGACGAGCTTCGCGAGACGCTCCTGGAGCTTCTCACGATCGTAATCGGAGGTGGTGTCTTCGATCTGACGGCGGATCTGCTTGACGCGGCCGGCGATCTGTTCCTTGCGGCTCTTGTCGTCCGTGTCGGTGACGAGGGTGGTGTTGTCCTTGTCG
Source organism: Thermoanaerobaculia bacterium (assembly GCA_036387295.1). GTDB lineage: Bacteria > Acidobacteriota > Thermoanaerobaculia > Gp7-AA8 > Gp7-AA8 > QHVT01. Next base: position 10,379 of record DASVUA010000149.1, read on the forward strand.
ATCGCGACGCGCTTCGCATCGCCGAGGTCTTCCCACTTCACGTTCTCGAGCTTGATGCCGAGGTCTTCGGTGATGAGGTGACCGCCCGACAGAACGGCGATGTCTTCGAGCATCGCTTTGCGGCGATCGCCGAAGCCCGGCGCCTTGACCGCGGCGACGTTGAGCGTGCCGCGCAGCTTGTTGACGACGAGCGTCGCGAGCGCTTCACCTTCGACGTCTTCGGCGATGATGAGGAGCGGCTTGCCCTGGCGGGCGACCTGCTCGAGGATCGGCAGGAGGTCCTTCATCGACGAGATCTTCTTCTCGTAGATGAGGATCTTGGCGTTCTCGAGGACCGCTTCCATCCGCTCCGGGTCCGTCACAAAGTACGGGGAGAGGTAACCGCGATCGAACTGCATGCCCTCGACGACTTCGAGGACGGTGTCGAGGCCGCGGGCTTCTTCGACGGTGATGACGCCGTCTTTGCCGACCTTCTCCATCGCACCGGCGATGATCGAGCCGATCTCTTCGTCGTTGTTGGCCGAGATGGTGCCGATGTGCTGGATGTCTTTGCCTTCGACCGGGCGGGCCATCGTCTCGATGTACTCGACGGCGACGCGAACGGCGGCGTCGATGCCGCGCTTGATTTCCATCGGGTTGGCGCCGGCGGTGACGTTCTTCACGCCTTCGCGGAAGATCGCCTGCGCGAGCACGGTCGCGGTCGTGGTGCCGTCGCCGGCGATGTCGGAGGTCTTGGAAGCGACCTCGCGGACCATCTGCGCGCCGGCGTTCTCGAGCTCATCCTTCAGCTCGATTTCCTTGGCGACGGTGACGCCGTCCTTGGTGATGGTGGGGGAGCCGAACTTCTTCTCGATGACGACGTTGCGGCCTTTGGGTCCGAGGGTCACTTTGACCGCGTCGGCGAGCTTGTTCACGCCGCGCAGGATTGCCTGACGCGCGTCTTCACTGTAGGTAATGCGCTTAGCCATGTGTGTCTCTCCTTCTTACGCTTCGACGACCGCGAGGACTTCGTCTTCGCGGAGGATCGTGTACTCGACGTCATTGATCTTGATGTCGCTGCCGGAGTACTTGCCGATGAGGATGGTGTCGCCCGCTTTGACGTCGAGCTGGATGCGCTTGCCGTTCTGGTCGAACTTCCCTTCGCCGACCGCGATGACTTCCGCTTCCTGCGGTTTCTCTTTTGCGTTGTCCGGGATGATGATTCCGCCACGGACCTGTTCCTTGGACTCTTTGCGCTTCACGACGATGCGGTCGTGCAGCGGGCGGAGCTTCGTTTCGGTTGCTGTTGCCATGCTGATCTCCTTTACTTTCTACAATTTCGCGGGATGTGCCCGCAGGCTGGGTGCGATGCGTGGTGGGCTCGAGTCATTAGCACTCGGTCCCAACGAGTGCTAACAATAGGTCGGCCGCAGGATTCCTGTCAAGAGGGTCCGGGACGCCGTTTCAGAGGCGCGTGCGACGCCGCCGGCTCGGCAGCGTGATCCAGCCGCGCCGCACGAACCAGAGCAGCATCACGCCGGCTGTGACCGCCATGAGGATCAGCGCGAACGGATAGCCGTGCAGCCATCGCAGCTCCGGCATGTGCTGGAAATTCATGCCGTAGATCCCCGCGATGAGCGTGAGCGGCAGCATCGTCGCGGAGAAGATTGTGAGCACTTTCATGATCTCGTTCGTGCGGTTCGCGACCACAGATAGATACGCGTCCATCGTGCCGGTCATCTGGTCGCGGTCGACGTCGATCGTTTCGCTGATCCGGAACATGTGGTCATACACGTCGCGAAAGTAGATGAGGTGCGGCTGCTGGACGAATTTGGCGTCGCCGCGCGAGATCTGGTTCAGCAGTTCGCGCTGCGGCAGCGAGTGACGGCGCAGCACGTTGAGGTCGCGTTTGAGGTGCAGCAGTTCATCGAGGTGCGATTCCTCGGCGCGCTCGAAGATCCGGTCCTGCAGGTCGTCGACCGCCTCCTCGATCTGCTCGAGGAGCGGAAAGTGCGCGTCGACCATGGCGTCGACGATCGAGTACAGCAGAAAGTCGGGACCGCGCTCGAAGATCCGCTTGTCGCCCGGCAGGCGCTGGCAGACCGCGTCGATCGTGCCGAGCGGAAGGCGATGGACGGTGAAGAGGAAGTTGCGCCCGAGAAACGCGGCGATCTTGAACGTTTCCGAGGCGTGCTCGGAGAGGTTCACGTCGACGGTGCGGAAGATGAAAAAGTCGTAGTTCGTGAACGAGTCGTACTTTGGCAGCGCATTCGGTGAGAGCGTGTCTTCGGCCGCGAGCTCGTGAAACCCGAAGCGCTCTTCGAGCAGCGGCTCGATGATCTCCTGCACCGGCTCCTGGATGTCGACCCAGAGCTTGTCATCCGACTCGGCCGTCCAGGCGTCGATCAAGTCGGCGCCGCCCTGACGAATCGAGCCGTTCTGCAGGAGGGTGACCCGGATGGTTGTCATGCTCATTCGTCAGTTTATCCCGAGGGGCATGTCATCCTGAGCGGAGCGAAGGACCTTCCCGGTGGCACGCGGGAAGGTCCTTCGCCGTCTTCGCGGCTCAGGATGACGGTCGCGCCGATCCCTCGGCCCGGGGCTAGAGCAACTGCGAGAGCGGCGTGTACTGCCGCGACTGCGACGTTGCGACGGCTTCGTAGGTGATCTCGCCCTTGTAGACGTTCACCCCTTCCGCGAGGCCGGAGTTCTCGCGGACCGCACGATCGAAGCCGAGGCTGGCGAGCGTGCGGGTGTAGGGAAGCGTGGCGTTGGTGAGTGCGATGGTCGACGTGCGCGGAACCGCGCCCGGCATGTTCGCGACGCAGTAGTGCACGACGCCGTCGACTTCGTACACCGGGTCGGAATGCGTGGTGGCATGCGCCGTCTCGACGCAGCCGCCCTGATCGATGGCGACGTCGACGATGACGGCGCCTTTCTTCATCTGGCCGACCATGGCGCGCGTGACGAGCTTCGGCGCCGCCGCGCCAGGAATGAGGACGCCGCCGATGAGCAGATCGGCGTGGCGCACGGCGTCTTCGAGGTGAGCGCGGCTCGAGGCGAGCGTCTGCACTTCGCCGCGGAAGATGTCGTCGAGCTGGCGGAGGCGATCGAGGCTGACGTCGAGAATCGTGACGCGCGCGCCGAGGCCGATGGCCATCTTCGCCGCGTTCGTGCCGACCACGCCGCCGCCGATGATCACGACATCGGCCGGCAGCACGCCCGGAACGCCGCCGAGCAGGACGCCGCGGCCGTTGTTCGGCTTGTGGAGGTAGTACGCGCCGACGTGCACCGACATGCGGCCCGCCACTTCGGACATCGGCGTGAGCAGCGGAAGGGTCCGTTTGCGCTCGTCGGTGATGGTCTCGTAGGCGACGCCGACGATCTTCTTTTTCAGGAGCTGTTCGGTGAG
>DASVUA010000150.1:0-7597 GCA_036387295.1 Thermoanaerobaculia bacterium
CCCCCGCCGCTCCACGAGAGAGATGCGTCAGATCACGCCTTTCGTGCTTGGCACTTCTGCGCCCACCACCTCTTTCGCCATGCGCACGGCCATCGCGAACGCTTTGAAGATGGCTTCGGCGGCGTGGTGGCCGTTGCGGCCGCGGATGAGATCGACGTGGATGTTGCAGTTGCATTTGTTTGCGAACGACTTGAAGAACTCTTCGACGAGGGCGAACGGAAAGTCTTTGTGGATGAGCAGCATTTCGCGATCGATCGGCGCTTCGAATACGAGGAACGGACGGCCGGAGAAATCGACCACCACGCGCGCGAGCGCTTCGTCGAGCGGCACGTAGGCGTGGCCGAAACGGCGGATGCCGCGCTTGTCGCCGAGGGCGGTGGCGAAGGTCTCGCCGAGAACGAGCCCGACGTCTTCGACGGTGTGGTGATAGTCGATATGCGTATCGCCGGTGGCAGTGACATCGAGATCGACCTGCGCGTGGCGCGCGATCGCATCGAGCATGTGCGAGAGAAAGCCGATCGGCGTGTCGACGTTCGCGCGGCCGGTGCCGTCGAGATCGACGGTGATCGCGACGGCGGTTTCTTTCGTCGCGCGGGTGGTGGTGGCGGTTCTCATGTCAGCGACTCCAGTGCTTCGAGGAAGCGGTCGTTCTGTTCGCGCGTGCCGACGGAAACGCGCAGCACGTCGGCGAGAGCAGTTTTGCGGATGAGGATGCCGCGCTCGAAAAAGCCGTCGAACGTGGCGCGGGTGCGGAACGCGATGAAGTTCGCGCGCGTCGGGTAGACCTCGATCGACGCGATCGCACGCATGGTGGCGAGCATCCGTTCGCGCTCGGCGATCGTGCGTGCGACGTTCGCGTCGCGAATGTCGCGCATGCCGAGCGCGGTCGCGGCGATCGCCTCGCTGATGGTGTTGAGCGAGTAGGGGAGCTTCACCTTCCGGATCTCGCGGCAGGTCTCGGCGGTCGACGCGAGCCAGCCGACGCGCAACGCGGCGAGGCCCCACGCTTTCGAGAAGGTGGAGAAGGTCACGAGGCGATCGTGCAGCGGCGGCAATGCATCGTTTGCAAAGTCGCCGTACGCGCGATCGAGAAACAGCGTGGCGCCGGTGTCGAGCAGCCGCTCGAGGCCGTCTTGCGGGACCACGCCGCCGGTGGGATTGTTCGGCGAACAGACGATCGCCACCGCACCGCGCATCGTGGCGAGCCGCTGCACCATCTCGTCGAGCGGCAACAGACCGGTCGCAGGGTCGAGCGCGATCGGCACCGGCAACCCGCCGGCCACGGTGACGAGCTTCTCGTACAACGCGAAGGTCGGCGTCGGAAAGACGACCGGCGTGCCGGGACCGACGAACGCGCCGATGGCCGCGGCGAGCAGCTCGTTCGAGCCGTTGCCGACCAGGATGTCGTCCGCGCTGAGCGCGTACGCATTCGCCAGCGCGTTGCGCAGCTTCGACGATTCGAAATCGGGATAACGGTTCCACGGCTGTTCCACGAGCGAGGCGAGCAGCTCGGCTTTCATCGGAAAGTCGTACGGCGATTCGTTCTGATTGAGCTTGATCTCCGCTTCGCGCAGCTCGAGCGCGTACGCCGTCATCGCAGCCACGGTTGCGCGCGCGCTCATGCCTTCACCTCGCCGAAGCGCGCCTCGACCGACGCGGCGTGTTGCGGCAGCCCTTCGAAGCGGGCGATGCGTGCGGCCGCTGGCGCGACTTCCTGCAGTGCGCTTTCGCTGAGCGTCACGACGTTCGTCCGTTTCACGAAGTCATAGACGCCGAGCGGCGAGAAAAAGCGTGCGCTGCCGGCGGTCGGGAGCACGTGATTCGAGCCGATCGTGTAATCGCCTGCGGCGGGCGCCGCGAACGGTCCGGCGTAGATCGCGCCGGCGTTCTGCGCCTGTTCCGCGATCGCATCGGCGTCGCGCGCGTGAATCGAAAGGTGCTCGGGGGCGATGCGATCGGAAAGCGCGACCGCTTCTTCCATCGTGTCGGCGACGAGATTGAGCGTCGCGCGCACGTCGAGCGGCGCGCCGACGGAGATGCAGATGACGGCGGAGTCGGGACCGTGCTCCTGTTGCGCGTCGAGATCGGCCTGCACGAATGCGGCGTTCGCACTGTCGTCGGCGATGACGATCAGCTCCGTCGGGCCGGCCGTCATGTCGATGCCGACCTGCCCGATGAGGCGCGTTTTCGCGGCGGTGACGTAGGCGTTGCCGGGGCCGGCGATCTTGTCGACCCGTTCGAGCGATTCGGTTCCGAGCGCGAGCGCGGCGATGCCGGCCGCGCCGCCGCAGCGATAGAGCTCGCGGACGCCGAGACGCGTGCAGACGTAGTGCAGCTCGTCGCGCTCGGCCGCGGAGGGGGTGGTCGCCACGACCAGTTCCGCGACGCCGGCGATGCGCGCGGGGACGGCGCACATGATGAGCGTCGAGACGTACACCGCCCGTCCCCCCGGCACGTACAAGCCGGCGCGGCGCAAGGGCCGCACGCGGTGCGTCACACCTTGCCACTGATACGACGACGGGAGCTGCGCGAGGTGAAACGACTCGACGCGGTCGATGGCGAGATCGAGCGCGTACGCGAGCTCGCGATCGATGGTGACGCGTCGCGGTTCGATGCGGATTGCGCCGGGCGCGAGCTGCACGCCGTCGAAGCGGGCGATCTGTTCGGCGACGTATGCGTCGCCGCGTGCGCGCACGCCGGCGATCATTTCGTCGGCCACGCGAAAGGCGTTCTCGTTCGCGTCGTTGCGGCGTGCTTCGATCGCGCGCAGCGCTTCGGCGGCTTCAGGAGACGATGCTTTGAACCAGGTCATTTTTTGCGTTCTCCACGCGCGTGATGAGCTCGCGCATCTGTTCGTTGTTCGTGCGATAGCTGTTTTGCGCGACGATCAGCCGCGGCGAGACCTCGGTGACGAAGTCCTGCAGCTCGAGCTTGTGCACGCGCACTGTTTCTCCCGTCTCGACGACGTCGATGACGTGTGAGGTGAGACTGAGCACTGCCGCCAGCTCGACCGATCCGCCGAGCACCACCACTTCGGCGCGCAGGCCGCGCGCGTCGAGAAAGCGGCGTGCGATGCGCGGGTACTTGGTTGCGATGCGCGAGCGATCGGAAATCGGCGGCGCGCCGGCTGCGCCGATGACCATCATCCGGCAGCGTCCGAACGGGAGCTCGACGCTCTGCATCGCGCTGCAGTCGTGCTCGAGAATCTGATCGAGTCCCGCGATGCCGGCGTCGGCCGCTCCATGATCGACGTACACCGGCACGTCACAGTCTTTGACGAAAATCCATTCGATGCCGCCGCGCGTGAAGACGAGCTTGCGCGTGCGCAGATCGGCGTCGCCCGGCACGTCGTAGCCCGCCGCGGCGAAGAGCGCGAGCGCCGGCTCGAGGAGGCGTCCTTTGGGAATGGCAATGCGCATCAGTCCTCCAGTAGATCGATGGTGAATGTGAAGCCGATGGCCGGCGCGCTCGCACCGAAGCGGCCATACAGCGAGTCGTAACGGCCGCCCTGCGCGACCGGCGTGCGGCGATCCGCGCCGTAGACCCAGAAGCGGACGCCGGTGTAGTAGCCGCGCGCGGCGCGGTCATCGTCGTCGTGACGAACGAACCGCGCGTCGTTCGCGAACGCGCGCTCGAGGTCGTCCTGAACGTCGCCGCGCTGGCCCGGCGCTCCAGAGATCGTGTAGACGACGAGCGCGTTCTCGACGAGCGATGCGGCGAGCTGCAGCATCTCCGCGTCCGCTTCGCGTGACGCGTCGCCGATCAACTCCGCGCCGATCTGGAACAGCTCGCGATTGCTCCCGAGGCGTGTCGGCTCGGGGCGAATGACATCGCCGCGATAGAAGACGCGCAGCGGCAATCGCGATGCGTCGAGCGACGGCGCGAGTGCGCGCGCCACCATCGGCGTAAAGTCGGAGCGCACCGCGACGAGCTCGCCGTCACGGTCGGTGAAGCGGTAACTCTGCCGGGCCGCCTCGCTGCCGGTCACCTCGGCGTACGCGTCGGCAAAGTCGATGATCGGCAGCACGACTTCGGCGAAGCGGGCGCCCTCGAGCAGCGAGACGAAGCGCGACTCGACGCGTCTGCGCCGCGCCGTCTCTTCGATCAGCAGCGGTCGCGCTCCGGTTGGATATCTGAATTTCGTCGCGTTCAAAATCAAAAAACCTCTTTCCTGGTCAGGAAGAGGTTTTCGATCGATCGCTCGGATTCATCGGGCGCCCCTTCCGTTGCGGAGGGGCACACCTGCACGCACCCCTACCGCTCGTGGTGGTGGTGATGGTGGTGCTGAGTCAGGCGGTAGGCGTTCATGTTGCGGCGCGCAGTGTAGCAGACCTTTCGCGGCACATAATGGGCGAATGGAAACTGAGGCAGCTCAGCCGACCCGCCGCAATGTCGGGCGGTACGCCACCGGGGTCGCGGCGTCATCTCTCCTCATGCTCGCATTCTGGCCCGGGCTCATGCCGACGCTGTTCGGGACGGGGAGGTTTTTGCCGCATTCGTTCTGCTACCTGCGCGATGCCGGCCTCGTGTGGACGCACGCGGTCACCGACATGCTCATCGGTCTCTCGTACGTGGCGATTTCCGCGATGCTCACGCTGCTCGTGCATCGCGCGCGGCGCGACATCCCGTTCAGCTGGGTTTTTCTCGCGTTCGGAATGTTCATCGTCGCCTGCGGCGCGACGCACTTCATGGAAGTGCTCGTGCTCTGGAAAGCGACATACTGGCTTTCGGCCGCGGTGAAAATCGTGACGGCTGTGGCGTCGGTCGCGACCGCGCTCGTGCTCCCTCCGCTGATCCCGAAAGCGGTGACGATGGTGGCGGAGGCGAAGAAGTCGGAGCTGCGCCGCATCGAATTGCAGGACCGGCTCGAAGCGCTCGAGCGCGAGCGCGCGGCCCGTCATGAAGCAGAAGAAGCGAATCGCGCGAAAGACGCGTTTCTCGCCACGATCTCCCACGAGCTGCGGACGCCGATGACGGCGATTCTCGGCTGGTCGTCGATGCTCAACAGCGGCGCGCTCGACGAACAGACGGCGCAGGCAGGTGTGGCCGCGATCGAGCAGAGCGCACGCGCGCAGGCACAACTGATCGACGACCTGCTCGACGTCTCCCGCATCGTGACTGGCAAGCTCGCGCTCGAGCCGCGCACGACCGAGCTGGCGAACGTGGTGCGCGCCGCCATCGAAACGGTCTCGTTTTCGGCCGAGCGCAAAGAGGTGCGGCTGGAAGTGCTGCTGCCGCCGCAGCCGCTGATGCTCACCGCCGATCCGGCGCGCCTGCATCAGGTGGTGACGAATCTCCTTTCGAACGCGATCAAGTTCACTCCCGCGGCGGGCACAATCACGGTCGAGCTGCGAAGCGACGCCGATGCCGCGACGCTGACGGTGCGCGATACCGGCATCGGCATCGACGCGGACTTTCTGCCGTTCATCTTCGATCGTTTCACGCAGGCCGACGTTTCCTCCACCCGCGGCTTCGGCGGCCTCGGCATCGGCCTCGCCATCGTGCGTCATCTGGTCGAGCTTCACGGCGGAACCGTGCACGCCGAGAGTGCCGGCAGCGGGCAGGGGACCACGTTCACCGTTCGCCTGCCGCTCACTCACGCGGTGGTGCCGGCCGATCCTTCCGTCACCGACGCGGCCGAACCGAACGTCACGCTCGCGGGAGCGCAGTTGCTGCTCGTCGAAGACGAACGGCTCGCGCGCGAAATGATGTGCGTCGCGCTCGAACAGTCGGGCGCGAACGTCACGGCGGTCGGCTCGGTCGCCGAGGCGATGCTCGCACTGGAAACCAGTCAGCCGCAGGTCATCGTCACCGACATTGCGATGCCGCTCGAGGACGGCTTTTCATTCCTGCAACGGCTTCGGTTGCGCGATGCGGCACGCGGCGGCAAAACGCCGGTGATCGCCGTGTCGGCCTTGACGCGAGCCGACGAGCGGAACCGGATCATGCTGGCCGGCTTCGATGACTATGTGCAGAAGCCGGTGCAGCCGGGGCGGCTCACGAGCGCGGTCGCGCGGAAGTTGCACCAGGGCTGACCTGAATGTGCGGAATCGCGGGGTTGTGGCAGTTTGGCGGCGGCGCGGAGGGCGAGTTGCGCGACCGCGCCGCGCGCATGTCGGGCGCGCTGCAGCATCGCGGTCCTGACGACGCCGGCCTCTGGACCGATGCCGCGGCCGGACTCGCGCTGGCGTTCCGGCGGCTCTCGATCATCGATCTCTCACCCGCGGGCGCGCAGCCGATGCTCTCGACGAGCGGCCGGTACGTCATCGTTTTCAACGGCGAGATCTACAACTTTCAGCGGTTGCGCGACGAGCTGGGGCTGCGCGACCTGCGCGGCCATTCGGATACCGAGGTGCTGCTCGCGTGCGTCGAAGCGTGGGGACTCGAGCGTGCCGTGCAGCGCTTCATCGGCATGTTCGCGATTGCCTTGTGGGATCGCGAGACGCGCACGCTTTCGCTGGTGCGCGATCGCGTCGGCGTGAAGCCGTTGTACTACGCGCTCACTCCGCGCGGCATTTCGTTCGCCTCGGAGTTGAAGGCGCTCGGCGGCGGAGAGATCGATCGCGGCGCGCTCGCGCTCTACATGCGCTACGGCTACGTGCCGGCGCCGCATTCGATCGTTCGCGACGCCTGCAAATTGCTGCCGGGGACGATCCTCACGCTCGATGCGAACGGCCGCAGCGAGAGCCGCACCTACTGGGACGCGGCGCGCGTCGCGGAGCATGCGGCGACGCACCCGTTCGAAGGTTCGGAAGAGGATGCGATCGGCGCCGTCGAAACGCTACTCGCGGACGCGGTTCGTCTTCGCATGATCGCGGACGTGCCGCTCGGCGTGTTCCTATCCGCCGGAATCGATTCGCCGCTCGTAACGGCGCTGATGACGCGCGAAACGGGTTCGGTGGCGACGTTCACGATCGGCTTCGAAGGTATTCCGAACGAAGCGCCGCAAGCGGCCGCGATCGCACGTCACCTCGGCACGCTGCACACCGAGGCGATCATCGGCGGGCAGGACGTACTCGACGCGATTCCGCTGATGGCGTCGATCTACGACGAGCCGTTCGGCGACTCGTCCGCCATCCCGACGTACCTCGTCTCGCGCGCCGCGCGGCAACGCGTGACGGTGGCGCTGTCCGGTGACGGCGGGGACGAGTTTTTCGGCGGATATCACCGCTATTTTCTCGGCCAGCGCCTCGATGCGCGTGTGGCGCAGGTGCCTCGTGCCTTGCGCCGTTCCGCGGGACGCGCGGCGCGGTTGCTGTCGCATGTCGGGGGCGCGGGGAATCTGCGCGATCGTCTGCGCGGCCTCGGCGACGCGCTGATCGACGACGATCCTCTGGCGCGTTTCCGCCGCGAGGTCGAAACCAATCTCGTCGAGGTCCTCGGCGCGGAGCCGCGTGCGGTGCCGCTCGACGGTCCGCTGCCGAAGCTCGCATCGCCGACCGAGGTGATGATGTACCTCGACGCGATCAGCTTCCTGCCGGACGACATCCTCGCGAAAGTCGATCGCGCGAGCATGGCCGTCAGTCTCGAAGCGCGCGAACCGCTGCTCGACCACCGCCTCATCGAGCTCGCCTGGTCGCTCCCGCTCAGCATGAAA
>DASVUA010000151.1:0-2856 GCA_036387295.1 Thermoanaerobaculia bacterium
GAGCTGGTCGAGATCGAAGCGGCGCGCAAAGTCGAAGTTCAGCTGCATCCCCATCAGATTGAACGAGACGCCGAGGCCGACCGCCGCCTTCGCGTCGCGCAGCTTGCCGTCTTCCATGAAACGGAACGGCTGCCCGTCGAAGTGCGCCGCGCCGATGTCGAAGAAGAACGCGCCGCGCACCTGCTGGAGCACGATGATCGGCGTTGCGAGGATGTCGATCAGCGGGAAGCGCAGCTCGACGTTCGCGAAGCCCGCGTGCTGGCCGACGATGGTGCGGAAATCGTGGCCGCGCAGCGTATTGAGGCCGCCAAAGTACGAGAAGTTCGGCGCGTTGCCGTCCGACCAGGCGCCGAAGAGACGCGTCGCGAGGAGGGTGCGCGAGCTGAGCTGGTAGTACTCGCGCCAGTCGACCGCAACGTCACTCGTCAGCGTACCGCCGTCCTTCATGTCCGGCGCATACGAAACGCTCGCTTCATAGCGGCGGCCGGAGACCGGTCCGAACTGCTTCCAGGTCGCGTTGTCGCCGCTGAACGACGTGCTCACCATCGGATAGTTGTCTTTGCGGTGCTCATACGCGATGAGCTCGAGGCCGCTGCCGGGATCGCGCAGATAGCGCGGCGCGTAGTAGTCGCGGCTGAGATAGCCGACGCCCCCCTCGATGCGGTGATACCGCGTGAAGGGGTAGTTCGCCAGCATCATCGCGCCGGTCTCGCGATAGAGCTGCTCGCGGTTGAAGCGGCCGTCCTCGAAGTTCGGCGTGAGATAGAACGAACGGTTGTCGAACAGGCGCGCGCCCCAGTTCGTGCGGCGCCGCATGTCGAGATAGAGAAAATCGAAGTTCGAGAAGGTCGACACCGAATCGAGCGAGGCGATGAACCGGCGGTTGCCGAGCATGTCGCTCATGAAGATCGTGGTGCGCGAGACGAAGAGCTGGTCCGAGCTGACGCCGGCATTGACCGAGACGTCGTCGATGAAAAGGCGGAAGCCGCTCGTGCCTTCGATCTTCTCGTCGTCGATGAAAAACTCGGAGGTCGAGCGGAACACCGACCGCTCTTCGGCCGCGATCGGCGCGGACGGCAGCGTCGTCTTCTCCGCCGCGTGCAGCGGCTTGTCGGTGGTGGTCGAGTAAAGGCGCCACTGACCTTTGTAGTACGACGAGAAAACCATCCGCTCTTTGTTGTTCTCGCCAGTGAAAACAACCGGCGTGAAACAGCCGCCGACGACATCGGTGTACTGCAGCAGGTCGCCTGTCTCGAGGCTCAGCGAGTAGATGTTGTACGCGGCGAAATTCGTCGGATCGGCTTTCGGCGTGTCGCCGTCGGTGCGCGCGGCGTTCTCGGCGGACTCGAGGATGTTGGCCGCCGTCTCCACGTTGCGGCCGGTCTGCTTGTCCGAGGCGAAGAAGAGGCGTTTGCCGTCCGGCGTGAAGTAGGCGTCGATGTCGTTCCAATCGCCGGTCGTGAGCTGGAACCGTTCGCGCGGATTGGCGAGGTTGAGGCGGTAGAGCTTCGCGTACTGCTCACCGACCGACGAGTAAACCAGCCACTTGCCGTCCGGCGAGAACACCGGCGCGGCGTCAAAGAATGAATCGTTCGTCAGGTTGCGGATCTCTCCGCTCGCCATGTCGTACAGAAAGAGATCGGACTGATTGCCTTCGATGCCGGCGAACGCGATCGTCCGTCCATCGGGCGAATACGCCGGCGAGAGCTGCTGCTCGATCTTCATCGGAATCGAGCGCTCGAGCTCTCCGGTGAGCGGATTGATGAGCAGCAGATTGCGGCCACGCTCTTTGCGCACGAACACCGCGACCTGATCGCCGTTCGGAGACCAGGCGACATCGCGCCCCATGACCGAGCCGGTCGTGAACGACTGCACGATCGCGTATTCGTATTCGCTGGTGTAGCCGGCGGTGAGATTCTTGAGCAGACGCCGCTCCGGGATGTTGAGCAGCGCGAGATCGACGTCTTCTTTGTACGTCGTGAACGCGACCAGCAGATCGCCCGAGGGAGAAGGAACGGGCGAGATCTCGTTGCTGGGATTGTTCGGATTGACCTTGAACGGATCGCCGTACTCCTGCGGCTCCCCTTTCGCGACGAGCGCCGGAAGGTACTGCTTGCGGAGCCAGGTGCGGAAGCGCGAGTCGAACTCGTCGGGCGTGACGTTGAACGCGCGCTTCAATGCGCGATCGACGCTGCTGCCGAGCGTGTTTCGGTATTCGTAGATGAAATCGCGCAGCCCGTCCATGCCGTATTGCTCGGTCATGTACTTGAAGACCGCGTGGCCGAAGCGATAGGCGAAGTAGCCCTGCGGATTGAGCGTGATGCGCGGGATGCGGTCGTTGACCACGGCGTCGCGCAGCACCATCCGGTCACGCGAGTCTTCGTCCTGCGCCATGAACGAGGCGAGGCCTTCCATCAGCCAGGTCGGCGGATTGGCGGTGACGGTCTTGCCGAACTTTCCTTGAAACAGGATCTCGTATTCGAAGATGTGCGTCAGCTCGTGCGTGATGAGCTCGAGCAGCTCGTCGTCCGGCATGTCGATCGGCAGCACCATGCGGTTGCGAGCCGGTTCGGCGAATGCGCCGACGCCTTCGGGGATGAAGTTGAGCATGACGTTGCTCTGCTCGAACGCCGAATGCGTGTGGTAGTAGATCAGAGGGACTTTCTTCGAGATCTGGAAGTTGAATTTCTGCGAGAGGTCGAGGTACGCGCTCTCGGCGGCATCGACGACGCGCTGCAGCGACTGCCGCTCTTCCTCATAAAAATAGATGTCGAAGTGCGTCGAGTGGTAGACCTGCCACTTGAACGTGTCGTAGACGATCTTGTTCTGCCCGAACGGATACGCAGGCACGGCTGC
>DASVUA010000152.1:0-2707 GCA_036387295.1 Thermoanaerobaculia bacterium
CCCGTTGCCCGTTCCCCGTTGCCCGGGCTTACTTGCCTGGGCGCAACGGGGTCGGATCAACTAACTGAATGGGGTGCCGTCTTGCGTACGCCTCACGTTCAGCGATCAAGCCCGGGCAACGGGCCACGGTCAACGGACAACAGACCACGGACAACGGTCAACCAACCGCCAACCGTCACCGCCCCGCCCCCCGCTCCACTTCCTGGAACACGCGCATGAAGTTGCCGCCGAGGACTTTTTCGACGTCGGGTTCGCTCATGCCTCGCTCGAGGAGGCGTGTCGTCAGCGCGGGAAGGGTCGCGGCGGTGGAGAGTCCGTCCGGCAGCGAGGGCACGCCGTCGAAATCAGTGCCGATGCCGACGTGGTCGATGCCGGCGACGTTCGCGGCGTGGAAGATGTGATCGGCGACCTGATCGAGCGTCGCGGTCGGACATCCGAGTCCCTGAAACCACTGCAGGTACGAATCCCAGTCGGTGCGATCGTCCGGCATCTCCTCGGTGCCGCCGGTGGGGTTGCCGCCGCTCTTATGCTTGTCGCGCTGCGAGCCCATGATCACCTGCGCGACCTCGTCGCTGATGAACGCGGAGAAGAAGTTGATCATGCAGACGCCGCCGTTCTTCGCCAGCGTGCGCAGCATGTCGTCCGTCATATTGCGCGGATGGCGGCAGAGCGCGCGGCAGGAGGAATGGGTGGCGACGATCGGCACGCGAGTTGTGGCGATGACATCGCGGAACGCATCGTCGGAGACGTGCGAGATGTCGACGATCATGCCGAGGTCGTTCATCGTCCGGACGACGTCCCGGCCGAAGTCGGTGATGCCGCCGTGACGCCCCGCGTCGCCGGACGAATCGCACCAGTTGTTCGTGTTCACGTGCGTCAGCGTCATGTAGCGCGCGCCGCGGGCGTACAGCTCGCGCAACGTATCGAGCGAGTCCTCGATCGCGTGACCGCCTTCGACGCCGATCATCAGCGCGATTTTGTTCTCGCGTTTCGCGGCGCGGATCGACGCCGCATCGCGGCCGAGCACGAGCGCATCGGCGCGGCGTGCCGCTTCTGCCTCGATCACGTCGATCAGCTTGTGCGCGAACTTCGCGGCGCCGCGGCCGGCGTAGAACGGCGGCACGTACGCGGCGAAGAACGACGCCGTGATGCCGCTCTCCTGCAGCGTTTTCAGGTCCGCCTGCGCCTCGGTGTCGTGCTCGTCGAGATGCACGTTGTGACGCAGCAGCCGGTACGGCGTGTCGCAGTGGCCATCGACGACGATTGCGCGGCGGTGCACCGCGTCACTGACGGAAGTACTCATCGACTCGCTCGAGCTCCTTTACCAGGTGCGAGAGGTCGTCGAAGATGAACTCCGCTCTCGTCAGCGTCTCACGCGGGAACCCGCCGCACAGCACCGCCGCGACCGCAACCGGGATGCGATGCGCCGCGAGGATGTCGTACGGCGTGTCGCCGACGACGAGTGTCCGCTCCGGATCGCTTTTCACACGCTCCAGCGCTGCTTCGAAGATTTCGGGAGAAGGCTTCGAGACTTCCGCGTCCCCTGCCGACGTCGTTCCTTCGAGAAGATCGCCGACGCCGAGAAGCTCGACATAGTACTCGACCTCATTCGGATTCGAGGATGACGCGAACGCGATCTTCACGCCCCGCTCGTGCAGCGCGCGAATCGCTTCGATCGCACCCGGAAACGGCTCGACGGTCTTCATGTACTCGCGCTTCCAGAGCTCGCCGCGATACTCCTCGAGCTCATCGCCGAACTTGCGGATCTCGCGCGCGCTCAGCGTGTCGGGGATGAGCAGATCGCCCCCTTTCCCGATCTGGTTGCGAATCACATCCCATTCGACTTCTTTTCCGAAATGCGCAAACGCCTCCACCCACGCTTTCGCATGTTTTTCGTTGGAGTCGATGAGAGTGCCGTCGATATCGAGAAGAACTGCCTGAAGTTGAAGAGTCACGCATCGCGAGGTTGCCAGCAACGTGCCCGGCTCACATGCCGCCCAATCTCCGCTCGCGCTTCACCGTTTGTTGCAGACGTACGCCGTGTGTCCTTTCGGCAGGCGCCGCCGGCCATACGTGCGCCGCAGCTTCACCCGGAAGTCGGGCCGCAACAGCGCGAGCAGCTCGTCGCGATCGTAGAGGTGAAGCGTGTGCACTTCCTCGTCGCGGCTCTGCTCGCGGAACGTGAGCACGCGCCGCGTCACCGTGCGGCCGTCGCTCTCTTTGATCGCGATCACGGACCAGTCATCGCCGCCGACGCGAACCTCGTCATAGGCGGGGTACGCTCCGCGCTCCGCGACGTCGAACAACAACAGCCCGCCGGGTTGCAGCGCATGCGCTGCGCGCGGGAGAAACAAACGAATGTCGCCGTAATTCAGCACTTCGCCCATCGCCACGACCGCATCGCACCGCGGCAGTTCCGCGGTTTCGAACGATGCGACTTCGAAGCGCCCGTTCGGCGCCGTTTCCCGCGCCAGCTCGATCATCGCGGGGGAGGCATCGAAGCCATGCACATCGAATCCCGCCTCCGTGAGCTTGCGCGCGAGGATGCCCGATCCGCAGCCCATCTCCACGACGCGCGCACCGCGCGGCAGCAACGCGACGACGAACGGCGCCGACGATTCAGCGAATTCGCTGAACCCCTGATGATGGATGTAAGCGAGATCGGTGCGGTAAAGCATCGGTTTGCGGCGAATGTGGAGCGGCGGGG
>DASVUA010000153.1:0-4878 GCA_036387295.1 Thermoanaerobaculia bacterium
CCCCCGCCGCTCCACCAAATGAAGAAGCTCGAGAGGCGCGAGGGCTCGCGCCGCGCCTTTTACTCTCCGCCCTCGTCGCCGCCGACGAGGTGTTTGCCGCGATTTCCGGGGAGCTCGTTGTGCTGTCGGGCGCCGCCGCGACGGCGGCGACGGCGGCGGCTCGTGCCGCTCGCTGCCGGAACTTCGGGCGTGTCGGCGTCATCATCGGCATCGTCGTCGACGAAATCGTCCAACTCTTCGCGGACGACCGGCGGCATCTTCGGCACGGGCGGTTTCGCAGGCTGCTGCGGTTTCGGCTCCGGCGCTTTTGCGCCGCGCTCGCGCTCGTTCAGTTTCTCTTCGTCGAGCAGCCAGACCCATTGCGTGGCCGGTTTCGCCGGCTCTGCCGCCGCCGGGGTGGCGGCTGCCGCTGCTGCAGGAGCGGGTGCGTCGCGGCGCGGCTCGCGTTGCGGACGCGGACCGCGGTCCGGGCGCTCGTTGCGGTCCGGACGCTCGTTGCGCTCGGGGCGTTCCGGCCGCTCGTGCCGCTCGGGGCGGCGCTCGTTCGTCTGCGGCAGCGGGCGGGCGCGGCCGGGCGATTCGAGCCGTTTCACCCGCACGAGCATGTCTTCACTGATCCGGCGATTGACGGCGATGAGATCGGCGAGCAGCGCGATGAGCCACGTGTGAAAGCCGGTGATGAGGAAGACGGCCGCGAGGATCAGCGACTGGATGTGCCCATCGCGATCGCCCTGGAAAAAGTACCAGAGAAACCGGCCGCCGAGGATCATGCCGAGGAAGAGCAGCACCGCGCCGATGGCAAAGAACGTCTTGAGGGGTCGGTAGAGGGTGTAGATCCGGAAGATCGTGGCGATGGATTTGCGCAAGTACGTCCCCATGCCGCGATAGAGGCGCGAAGGCCGCGTCGGCGCATTCGTCCGCACCGCGACGCTCTGCACTCCGAGATTGCGATTTCCGGCCTGAATGACCGTTTCGAGCGTGTAGGTGAACGGATTGAAGACGTTGATCTGCATCGCCGCTTCGCGCGTAAACGCGCGGAAGCCGCTCGTCACGTCCGGCACCTGCAGTCCCGAGGCGAGACCTACGGTCCAGCTGCCGAAACGTTGCAGCGTGCGCTTCAGCGCCGACATGTGCGGCGACTTGGCGACCTCGCGATCGCCGATCACCACTTCCGCGTTGCCGCGGATGATCGGGGAGACGAGGCGGACGATGTCGGCGGCGTTGTACTGGTTGTCGGCGTCGGTATTGACGATCACGTCGGCGCCCAGGCGGAGCGCGGCGTCGATGCCGGCCGCGAACGCGAACGACAGTCCGCGATGCGTCTTGAGCTGCAGGATGTGGCTTGCGCCCGCCTTGCGTGCCGCTTCGACCGTCTTGTCGCTCGAGCCGTCGTCGACGACCAGCGTTTCGATCGAGGTAAATCCCTCGACCTTCCTCGGTAGATCGCGCAACACCTGCGCGATCGTCGCCTCCTCGTTGAAGGCGGGAATCTGGATGATTAGCTTCATAAGTTCAATTGAGCCGTTCGGGAATGGAGGATTGACGATCGAGGATTGAGGATGCGTTGTCCAGCCAATCCTCAATCGTCAATCCTCGATCCTCGATCCTGCCGGCAAAGGTATCGGTGATCATGCCCGTCGAACGGGTCGGCGGTGATGCAGAGCGCGCAATTGCGTCCGTGCTGGGACAGGATGCGCCGTTTCCGTTCGAGCTGATCGTGGTCTCCGCCGTACCGCTTGCGCTGGCCGGGAAGACCGGCGTAACGAACGTCGTCGAGGCGAATCGTAATCCCGCAACTCGAAGAAATCGAGCGGTTTCGGTCGCGACGGGGGAGGTGCTGGCGTTCATCGACGACGATGCGGCCGCCGATTCGCACTGGCTCGCCAGCGCCGTCGCGTTTCTCGACGCCCATCCGGATGTCCTCGCGCTCGGCGGCCCCGATCCCGCGCCTGCCGATTCCACGATCCCGGAATTGATCTCCGACACGCTCCTCGCCACCCGCTTCATCGGGAGCGGCGTTGCGTGTCACGAGAACCGCCGCGGCACGTTCGACGTGAAGCACGCCACCGACATCGCGCTCGTCAATCTCTTCGTCCGGCGGGATGCCTTCACCGGTTTCGACGAGACGATCGGCTACATCGGCGAAGACACCGGCCTCATCGACGAGCTCCTGCAGCGCGGCCGCGTCGTCTATCACGACCAGGTGCGCGTCCATCACCGCCGCCGCGCATTTCCGGGGCCGTATCTTCGCCAGCGGTGGCGGTATCGCGTGAAGACAGGACGGATGTACGCGAGCGGCTCGCGCGCCCACCGTCGCAATCCGAAAATTACTGCGTTCCTCGTGGCGGGCTTGTTCGGACTGCTGTTCGCGCCGCTGGCGGCACTGCCGTATGCGGCCGTCACGCTGGCGCTCGGCATCCCGGCCACGCGCCTCCCGGTGCGCTGGTGGCCGGTGATTCCGTTCGCATTTGCGGCGCATCATGCGACGTACTGGTTCGGCCTTGTGACGGGCATCACGTCAGTACGGAAGTAGGGCACGCCCGCTGCACAGCGGGCCTGCATGACCGACCCCGCGGGCTTCGATTTCGACTCCACGCTCATTCGCCGTGGCCGGCAAGCGACGACCATCGCGGAGATGACGAGCTTCGTCACGATGATGGAAGAGCGACCGTTCGAAAAGCTGCTTGCCGATCTGGCGAATTTTGCACTTCTCAGCGAAACGAAGTTCAGCCTAGCGCGAGCGGTGCTCCGCAAACGGGCGCGTCAACTCGACGAGCCGGGCCGCGAAGCGCTCCGCATCCGCGCCTCCGCGGTGGCCGCGCAATCCGAGCCGGAAGTGGCCGCGCGGATCCGCACGCTGTTCTAAACGATCTGCACTGCGCCGCGTGCGCGCTCGCCGCAGCACCCGCGCTCGCTACTTAACCTCGGAAATGCTTACACTTCGGGCGCGGTTGGGAACCGCGGCACGATGAAGTTCACCGATAAAGCGCAGTACCTCCGTTATCTCGTCGACAAGCGTGGGATGCAGCCGGTCTATCTGATCCTCGGCTTGACGTACGACTGCAACTCCTTCTGCCGCACCTGCTTCAACTGGGAGCAGCTGCGCAAGAACAAGGAGCACGAGCTTTCGTTCGACGAGATCAAGAAGACGCTTTCGTCGATGGGCGATCTCCTCTTCATCGTCATGAGCGGCGGCGAGCCGTTCCTCCGCCGCGATCTGCCCGACATCTGCGAATTTCTTTCGACCAACAACAACGTCAAGCAGATCACCATCCCCACCGGCGCGATCACCAGCGATCTGATCGGACGGCAGGTGGAAGCGACGCTGCAGCGCTGCCCGAAAACGCAGATCGTCGTGAATCTCTCGATCGATCACGTCGGCGAAAAACACGACTGGATCCGCGGCGTGCCGGGCAATTACGAAAAAGCGAAGAAGACCTACGCGCGCCTCATGCCTCTGCGTGCGCAGTATCCGAACCTCACCGTGAACGTGCACACATGCCTGTGCACCTACAACGCGGACGATCTCGACGCGCTGTTCGCCGGCGTGCGCCGCGATTTTCCGGACGTCTCGTTCCATTCGTTCGAGATGCTGCGCGGCGATCAGCCGGACAAGAACATTCAGCCGATCACGACCGACCGCTATCGCGAGCTGCTCCCGAAACTCGAGAACTACTGGAACGAGTACCGGAACTATGACGGCTTCCTGAAATTCGTGAAGGTCTATTCGCGCCGGATGGAGCTGGCGGTGCTCGAGCAGGAAACGCAGGTGCGTCCGTGTCACGCCGGCCGCGTTTCGGGCGTGCTCGACGCGCGCGGCGAAGTGCGGATGTGCGAGCTGCGCGATCCGGTGGGCAACGTGCGCGACGCGAATTACGACTGGAACCAGCTCTGGTTCTCGCCGGCGGCCGAAGAACAGCGCCGCTCGATCCGGGCCAAGGAGTGCCATTGCACGCACTCCTGCTTCATGTCGTCGTCGCTCGTGTTCGACTGGCGCACGTGGGGCGCGTATCTGCAGTCGACGGTCGTGAACTTTCTGTCGGCCGCGTGAAGACGCTCGTCATCGGCCCGGTCCCTCCGTACCGCGCCGGCATCGCCTACTGCACGATGCGACTGGCGCAGGAGCTGGACGCGGAGGTGATCTCGTTCAGGCGCCAGTTCCCGCGGATGTTTTATCCCGGGTCGAGCGACGTCGATGCAACGCTGCCGCGCTTCGAAGGCGGACGATTTCTGCTCGACATCGTCAATCCGCTGACGTGGCTCCGTACCGCGTTTGCGATTCGCCGCGAGCGGCCCGACGCCGTCATCCTGGTGTGGTGGGTGTGGGTCTGGGCACTGCCGTACCTGACGCTCCTCGCGCTGCTTCCGCGCCCGACGCGCGTCATCCTGCAGTGCCACAACATCGGCGATAAAGAACCGGCCGCATGGAAACGCGTTCTCACGAATCTCGTCCTGCGCCGCGGCGATCTGCTCGTGGTGCACGCGAAGAGCGAAGCAGAAGACGCAGCGCGACGGCTCGGACCTGGTGTCATTCCGGGCGAACCTCGTGTCATCCTGAGCGAAGCGAAGGACCTTCCAGCGCGCAACGGAGAAGGTCCTTCGCCGTCTTCGCGGCTCAGGATGACAAGCGGTGGCGCGCCGCAAATCGTCACGACGTTCCTCCCCGTACACGAGCTCGGCGGCGCGATTCCTCCGCGTGCTGACGCACGTCGCACACTCGATCTGCAAGGCAACGTTGCGCTCTTCTTCGGCCACGTTCGTCCGTTCAAAGGGCTCGACGTTGCCCTGCGCGCGTGGCGTTTGTTGACGGCCGACGTGACGCTCGTCGTGGCAGGCGAGGCGTGGTGGAAAGGGGAGGCCGAGTATCGCGCGCTCGCA
>DASVUA010000154.1:0-7771 GCA_036387295.1 Thermoanaerobaculia bacterium
GTCCCGGTGCAGCGCAGGTGATGTACGCTCGAATCGCGCTCGCGCGGAAAAATCCGGCGGCCGCCGAAGCGCACGCGCGCAGAGCGCTGACCGATCCTGGACAGGCGCTCACCGGCTCGGTGCTGCTCGCGCAGGCGATCGCTGAACAGAACCGTCCCGCCGAAGCGCTGCAACTGCTCGCTCAGACCGAGCAGCGCGCGCGCGCCGAGAGGGCGATGCCGGTCGAGTCACTCGACTCGGTTCGCGGCGATGCACTCGCGCGAATGGAACGGTTCGACGACGCGATGGTCGCGTTCCGCCGCACGATCGCCGAATTTCCGCACGATCACAGCGCTTATATGCGCGCCGCCATCGTCCTGACGGTTCTCGGCAAACGCGAAGAAGCAGACGCGATGTTGAAAGACATGGTCCGCCGCAATCCAACGCCCGAAGCCCGCAGACTCGCCGCGAAAGCGCGGGCCGAGCTCGGCGCATCCTGACGTTACGCAACTCTCGGCGACACCTTCTCCGTTCCGCGTTGGGAGGGCCCGGTCGGACACGTATTTCCCGCGTCGCGGTGGTTTGGTGGAGCGGCGGGCTCTTAGCCCGCCGACGGTGATCTATGTTCGGCGGGCTAAAGCCCGCCGCTCCACTGAACAAACGCGCTTCCAGATAGAGAACACTTCGCGCGAGCCAGGCGAACGTCAACGTGCTGTTTACGCACGCTCTCCATTCAACCCACCCCCATCATCGCCCCACGCCCAGCTTTGCTTCGAGCTCTTCGCGTCTGCCGCGGCTGACGCTCAACTCGGTGCCGTCTTTCAGGCGGACGGCGTAGTCGCCGCCGGCGGCGTGGAGGAGGGTGTCGACTCGGTCGAGGCGGATGATGGCGGAGCGGTGGATGCGGAAGAAGACGGCGGGGTCGAGGCGCTCTTCGAGGCTCTGCATCCGCTCGCGAATTGCGAACGTCCGCTCGCCGACGTGCAGCTCCGCGTACGGACCGCTGGCGGTGATGTAGTCGATCTTCGACACCGGCACGACGCGGATCTGCCCGCGCGATTCGACCGAGATGCGCTCGAGATACTCGGAGGCCGCCGCTGGCGGAGTCGCGACTGCAGCAGCAACGGCGGGCGGCGTGGCGTGCAGGATCGAAAGAAGCTGTTGCGTCATCCGTCCGACTTCCTGCAGCTCGATCGCCTTCCGCGCGCGGCGCAGCGCCTGCGTGAAGCGCTCGTCGTCGAACGGCTTGACGAGATAGTCGACCGCGGCGAGCTCGAACGCTTTCAGCGCAAAGCGATCGAATGCGGTCGTGAAGATCGTGGCCGGCATCGCTTCGGCGCCGATCGCCTCGACCACTTCGAGACCGTTTCGTCCCGGCATCTGCACGTCGAGGAACACGAGATCGGGACGGAGCCGGCGAATGAGCTCGACCGCCGCATTTCCATCGCTTGCCGTACCGGTGATCTCGAGCTGCTCTTCTTTCGCAAGGAGATCCTCGATGCGCTGGCGCGCGAGCAGCTCGTCGTCGACGATCGCGACGCGCAACGTGCGCGCGGCGGGCGATGGCGGCTCAGGCATCGCGTCCCTCGAAGCGGTCGGAGCTCGTGTGATACGGCAGCACGATCTCCGCGACGACGCCGCCGCCGGCGGAGTTGGAAAGCGTGAGCGACGCCTCCTCGCCGTACAACTGCTCGAGCCGCGCGCGCGTGTTCGCGAGCCCCACGCCCTGCGGAGCAGCGTCGTCGAGCCCCGGACCGTTGTCGCGCACGCTGACGCGGAGCGCGTCGCCATCGCGGCGCGCGGCGAGCTCGATGCGTCCCTCACCCTCAACGCGCGCGGCGCCATGCTCGAGTGCGTTTTCGACGATCGGCTGCAGCACGAGATTCGGCACGAGCGCGTCGAGCGCGTCGGCGGCCACATTCGTCGTCACCTGCAGGCGGCCCTGAAAACGGACTTCCATGATGTCGATGTAGCGTCGCAGGAACGACAACTCGTCGCGCATGGGAATCTCATCGGTGCCGCGGCTCTCGATCGTGTGGCGCAGCAGCTCCGAAAGCCGCGCGATCATCCGGCGCACGCCGGCGGGATCGCGCTCCACCAGCGCCGAAACGGCGTGCAGGGTGTTGAACAGAAAATGCGGATTGATCTGCATCCGCAGCGCATCGAGCCGCGCTTCCGCGAGCTGCGCCTGCAGCCGCACCTCGTGTTGCTGCCGTCTCCGGTCGCGAAGAAAAAACTCGCGCGCAAAGCCGGTCGCGAGCACCGCCGCATAGACGAGCAATTGATTGAGAAAGCGGAAGCGTCCGATCTCGCGCAACGGCGCAAAGATGGGGGGACCGCCGCGGCGGCGCGTCGGTACGGTGATGATCTGGCTGCGCGCGAAGTCGAGCAGCACGTACACCGCGATCGCGATCGCCACGCCCGCTACGAGCAGCAGCGGCACGCGCAACCAATGCGGCTTCACGTTCCCCGAACGGCTGCTGAGCCAGAAGATGACCGGGGTGAACGCGGTCCAGGTCCACGCTTCCAGAAACGCGAGCGTGATCGGCCCGGCCGGCGAGATGACCCGCCCGAATCCGAAGTCGCGCGCGTCGAGCAACCGGTTCACGGAAGAGACGGTGGCGAGCGCCGTCCAGAACAGAAAGATCAGCGCGATCTCGCGGGGGCTCAGGTGAAACCGCTCGTGATGCATCCGCCGGTCTCGATGCGCGCTTCGTGCCTCGGCCGTGCAGTTGGTGACACGGCGGTGCAGCTCGTTGCAGGGCCGAAAGAGAGGCGCTCGCAGTGCTGTCTTATGCGGCAAGGAGACACGCAAATGAACAAAAGCAAATGGATGACGATGGCAGCCGTAGTCGCGCTCTCGGCCACGATGGCAGTCGCGGCGCCGCACGGCGGCAAGCGTGACGGGAAAGCCGGTGGCCGCCACGGCCGCGGCGAGCTCGGTGCAAAGTTCGCCGAGAAGCTGAAACTCACCGACGCGCAGAAAGCGCAGATCAAGACGATCCGCACGAACAACCGCGAGCAGAACAAAGCGTTCTTCGAGCAGTCGCGCGAAACGTTCCAGCAGTTCCGCGAAGCGAAGAAGGCGAACGACACCGCCCGCCTCGAGCAGCTCAAGCCTGTCATCGAACGCCAGCGCGCGCAGATGCTGCAGTTCCGGAGCGCCGAGCGCCAGCAGATCCTCGCCCTCCTCACGCCGGAACAGCGGACGCAGTTCGACGCGCTCGAAGCCGAGCGCGAAGCGCGCCGCGGCCAGCGCGGAGAGCGCGGCAGCAGGCCACACGAACAGCGGTAATCGAGAGACTCACGACTTTCGAACGGCGGGCCTGCAAGCCCGCCGTTCTTTTTCTGCTCGTGGCGTGTCGGAGCGCGACGCCATGGCGACATCCGATCTGCAGGCGTTCTCTGACGCTGTTTCGCGCGCTTCCGGTAAATGCCTACGTTCGGCAGTACACTCGCCGGATGACCGACGTCGCCGCCACTGGGATCGAAGGGCTCGACCACCTTCTTCTCGGCGGCTTTCCCCGCAATCACATCTACCTTCTGCAAGGCGATCCCGGCGTGGGGAAAACGACTCTCGGGCTGCAGTTTCTCCTCGAAGGCGTCCGCGTGGGCGAGAAGGCTCTGTATCTCACGCTCTCGGAGACCAAACGGGAGTTGAACGCGGTTGCGGTCTCGCATCACTGGGACATCAGCGGCATCGACATTTACGAGCAGCTGATCGGCGAAGAGGCGCTCGACGAAGAAGACACCACCGTTTTCTATCCCGCCGAGATCGAGCTCGGTCAGACGGTGAAAGCGCTGTTGTCCGAGGTCGAGCGGCTCCGGCCGAACCGCGTCGTGCTCGACTCGCTTTCCGAGATCCGTCTGCTTGCGCAAAGCACGCTGCGGTACCGCAAGCAGATCCTCGCGCTCAAGCAATTCTTCGCGAACCGGAACATCACCGTCCTGCTGCTCGACGATCGCACCGCGGAAGTGAACGACCTGCAGTTGCAGAGCGTGCCGCACGGGGTGGTAGAGCTCGAGCGATACACGCCGATGTACGGCGCGGCGCGGCGGCGGATGCAGCTCGTGAAGGTGCGCGGCATCAACTTCCGCGACGGGTACCACGACTTCAACATCAAGACCGGCGGCATCGTCGTGTATCCGCGGCTCGTCGCGGCCGAGCACCGTCGTTACGTGCAGCAGGATCCGGTGCCGAGCGGCGTCGCCGCGCTGGACGACATGCTGGGCGGCGGCATCGACCGCGGCACGAGCACGCTCGTCATCGGCCCGGCCGGCGCGGGAAAATCGGCGCTCGCGACGCAGTACGTCGTCGGTGCCGCGCAACGCGGCGAAAACGCGGCGATGTTCATCTTCGAAGAGAGCATTTCGAGTCTCTTCAATCGATCCGCTTCGCTGTCGATGCCGCTCCGCGAGCTCGCCGAGGCCGGCAACGTGCACGTGCAGCAGATCGATCCGGCGCAGCTCCAGCCGGGAGAATTCGCGTCGCTCGTGCGTCACGCCGTCGAGCACGACGGCGCGCGCGTCATCGTGATCGACAGCCTCAACGGATACCTCAACGCCGTTCCGGAAGAGCGCTTCCTCCTGCTCCACCTGCACGAGCTGCTCAGCTATCTCGGCGAGCACGGCGTCGCGACCGTGCTGGTGTTCGCGCAGCACGGGCTCGTCGGCACGATGCATTCGACCGTCGATGTCAGCTATCTCGCCGACTCGGTGATTCTGCTGCGCTACTTCGAGGCGCGCGGAAAGATCCGAAAAGCCGTTTCGATCGTGAAGAAACGCGGCGGCATGCACGACACCTCGATCCGCGACTTCACGATGTCCGCCGCCGGCCTCGCCGTCGGTGATGCGCTGACCGATCTTCGCGGCGTGCTCACCGGCGTCCCCACCTTCGAGAACATCGTCAAGGAAATCAGCGAGGCGTGAGTGCGGAAACGTCGCGGCGGGTGTTGATCGTCGCACCGATCGGGCGCGACGCGGAGCTGATGTGCTCGTATCTCACCGCCGCAGGCATCCACTGCGAGGTGCGTCCGAACGTCGAAGCCGTCTGCGACGATGTCAATGACGGCGCGGGCGCATTGCTGTTCACCGAGGAGGCGCTCACGCCGGACGTCTCCCCCCGCCTCGCGCAGGTCCTCGACCGGCAGGAAGCGTGGTCTGACGTTCCGCTCATCATCCTCATCGGCGAGCCGCTGCTCGACGCGCAGACGCGCTCGTTTCAAACGCTCGGACGCCGCACCAATCTCACGTTCGTCGATCGCCCGGTGCGCATCAAGAGCCTCGTCAGCGCCGCGCAGGCCGCGCTGCGCGCGCGAGAGCGGCAGTACCAGATCCGCGATCTGATGCAGACGCTGGAAGACCGCGTTCATGAACGCGACCGCTTCCTGGCGATCCTCGGCCACGAGCTGCGCAATCCGCTCGGCGCGATTCTCCTCGCCTCGCAGATGACCGGCCCCGACGGCAAGCTCGATGGCGAGCACGCCGGCCTGATCGAACGCCAGTCGAAGCACCTCACGCGGCTGGTCAACGACCTCCTCGATCTCTCCCGCGTCGCCAGCGGCAAGATCGTGCTCAAAAAGCAGGTGCTGGATCTTGCACACGTCGTCCGGCAGTCGCTCGAGACCGTCGAGCCGGCAGCGCGCGAGCAGAACGTCCGCGTCGAGCTTCGCGACCCGCCCGCGCCGGTGCCGGTGGAAGTCGATCCGGTGCGCGCGGACCAGATCATCACGAACGTCCTGACGAACGCGATCAAGTACACGCCGGAAGGGGGAGAGGTCGTCGTGACCGTCGCTCCCGCGGGCGATCAGGCCGTGGTCCGGATCAAGGACAACGGCGTCGGGATCGCGGAGGATCGCATCGGAACGATCTTCGAGCTCTTCGCGCAGGCGGAGAACGCGATCGGGCGGGCGCAGGGCGGCATGGGCATCGGCCTCGCGCTCGTGCGCAATTTACTGCACCTTCACGGCGGCACGATCTCCGCGCACAGCGACGGAATCGGGCACGGCAGCGAGTTCACCGTCGCCTTCCCGCTGACCGACAAACGCGCCGAGCCGGCAACGCAGCGCCCGCAGCGGGCTGCGAAGAAAGACGGTCAGCCGCGCCGCATCGTGATCGTCGAAGACAATCCTGACGTTCGCGAGCTCCTTCGCCTCAAGCTCCGCCGCCTCGGCCATGCCGTCGATGCGGTGGCCGACGGGCCGGCCGGCGTCGAGACCATCGTCGAGACGAAACCAGACCTCGCGCTCGTCGACATCGGCTTGCCGGGTCTCGATGGCTACGAAGTCGCCGCGCGCGTGCGCCAGTCGCTCGGCGACGGCGTGATCCTGGTCGCGGTGAGCGGATTCGGGCAGCCGGAAGACAAGCGAAAAGCGCTCGAGGCGGGATTCAACGAGCACATCACCAAGCCGGCCGACGTGTCGGACATCGAGAACCTGCTGACGAGATTTCCGCTGCGCCCCGCCGCAGCGGACGTATCATGACGCCAATCGTCCCATGGTTCCCACGGTTCTGGTGGTCGAGTCGTATCCCGACCTGCGCGCGGGCATTGTCGCTGCGTTACAGCGCTTCGACTTTCAGTGCGATGCGGTCGCGACGCCCGGTGCGGCGACGCTGAAGCTGCGCGAGAACGATTACGCGTATGTGGTGGTCGACGTCGATTCGCCGGAGTGTTCCGAGCTGGTCTCGTCCTTCGGCGCCGATGCGCACGTGATCCTCATCTCGGACGATGACCCGCGCGAGGCTCGCACGAATGCCTTTCCGATGCTCCGGAAGCCGTTCAGCCGCGAAGACCTGATGGCGCAGTTCCGCCACTGACAGCGTGCACTCGCTCGTGGTGCGAAAAAGAAGAAAGGCGGGCTGCACGCCCGCCCTCCAGGATGACTGCGAGGATTGCCTCAGTCGATTGCGACGGCGACCGGGGCGTCGAGATAAACCACTTTGGTGGACTTGCTGCGGAAGATGCGGCGATACCACGGCTCGGGCATCGGCTTGCCGCCGTGCTCCATCACGAGCTGTGCGAGGCGGGTGACGTCGTCCGGTGCCATGCGGATGCAGCCGTGCGACTCCGCTTTGCCGAGGGAGCTCTCGTCGCCGGTGCCGTGAATGTAGTAGTCGGGCTCCTTGAAGAACATCTTCACGCGTTTCATCGGATTGTCGGGATCGCCGGGAGCTTTCGGGGTCTTCCCCTTGGCCCACTTCGAATCAGGCGGACGCCACGACGGATTCCAGATCACTTTCTTGATCGAAAAGTCGCCGGTGGGGGTGGGATATTTGTCGGTGCCGATCGCAACGGGGAAGCGTTCGAGGGTTTCGCCGTCCACAATGGCCATCAACTCCCGCCCTTCCAGATCGACTTCGAGGCGGAGCTCCGCGGCCATTGGCAGACTCCACAAGATGCACGTAAGTGTAAGAAAAAGAAGTCGTTTCACGCTGTCCTACAACTGCAATCGAGGTTCCATTTTCGCGCCCGGCGTGACGGCCGTCACCGAACCGTGTAAAGACATCGCGCCGCCCCCATTGACGCGGAACGCGGCACGCGTCATGATTCCCTCGCCTGAGACTGAGTCTCAGAACCAACAGGCGAGCACACCGGCGAGAAACCGGGAACAGGAACCGAACCACGTGATCATCTGCATCTGCCGCGGCAAATCCGACCGGGACATCGCGCAAGCGATCGAGAACGGCGCCACCTCGCTTCGCGATCTTCAGCGCTGCGGCATCGGTGACCAGTGCGGCTCGTGCAACAACACGCTGCGCGGCATGCTCGCCCGCGCCGCCGAAGAACGCGCCG
>DASVUA010000155.1:0-1815 GCA_036387295.1 Thermoanaerobaculia bacterium
TCGCGAGGACACTCTTCCCAACCCACCCGGTATTTAAAAACGCCGCCCAGAGTTCCACCGCGCGGAGGGTAGCATGCACGGGTACAATCCGTTTCCATGAGGCGACTGAACCTGGTTCTTTTACTGTTATTCGCTGCCGTCTCGTCGTACGCGGCGCAGCCGGCAGAAGGCCGCTGGAACGGAGCAATCGCGCTTCCGGCCGGTCCGCTCGAAGTCGAAGTGCAGTTCGAATATCGCAACAATCGCTGGCACGGCACCGTCAGCATCCCGTCGCAGATGGCGGAGGATCTTCCGCTCGAGAACATCGACATCACGAACGCGGGAAAAGCGACGTTCCAGATCGCGCACATCCCCGGCGGTGCCCGCTTCGACGGCACGGTCTCCGGCGACACGATCGAAGGAAAGTTCACGCAGATCGATCAGTCGTATCCGTTCAAGCTCACGCGCGCGATGACGCGCGGCGCGAAGGAGAACGCGGGAACGCCGACGCCCTGATCGCGTCCGTGTTCACCGCGCGGTGCGCGTAATTTTTCGGCATCGTGACGGCGCTGCGCATCTCGCGATCTACAGTCGCGGGATGCGCACCATCGCTGCTTTGCTGCTGTTCGCAACCTCGGCTCTGCATGCTGCTGAAGCGGGCCGTCTCACCGAGAACGTCGTCACCCGCGCGGATGCCAATCAGACGTACACGCTCTATCTCCCGAGCACGTACGACGGAGTGAAGAAGCATCCGGTGCTGCTGGTGATGGATCCGAGTGCCCGCGGCACGTCGGCCGCGGAGATCTTTCGCGATGCGGCCGAGGAGTACGGCTGGATGATCCTCAGCTCGAACGGGACCATCAGCGGGAGGAGCGACGACGGCAACGAAGTCGCCGTCCGCGCATTGATCCCCGAGCTCAATTACTACCCGGTCGCGCCGGGACGCGTTTACGCGGCAGGGTTTTCGGGCACGGCCATCCTGGCGTGGCAGATCGGCATCAACACCGGCCTGCTGCACGGTGTGATCGGCGTCGGCGGACGGAACATCCGCGAGCTGCCGCCGGCGCAGTTCTCGTTCGCGCATTACGGCTTCGCGGGCGACGCCGATTTCAACAATCGCGAGATGCGCGAGGTCGATGCGCTGCTCGAAGCCGCGGGCAAAGTGCATCGATACGAGGAGTTCAGTGGCGAGCATCGCTGGATCACGCCCGAGCTGGCGCGCGACGCGGTGGGGTGGATGGAGCTCGTGGCGATGAAGGACCAGCGCCGTCCGAAAGACGACGCGCTGATCGCGAAGCTCTACGAGCGCGACTCCGCCGCCGCGGCGGCGCTCGAGCGCGACGGCAAGCTGCTGAATGCAATGCGCCGCTATCGCGCCATTGCCGCGACGTACGATTCGGCCGAAGCGCGTGCGGCCGCGGCGCGGCTGCAGAAGGATCCGGTCGTCGTCCGCGACCTCAAGGACGAGGCGACCTGGGACGAGTTCGAGCGCAACTTCCACAAGAACGTGCTCGGGAATGTGCGGGGGCTTTTCGCCCGGTTCCGTGACGACGATCTGCCGCAGACGCAGGTACGCCTCGCGCGCGAGCTGCGCGTGCCGGAACTGCAGAAACGCTTGACGCGTCCGGGACGCGAGGCGCTCGCCGCACGGCGCCTGCTGAACGTGATTTTCGGTCAGACGGCGTTCCGGCTCTTCCCCGAGCTCATGGCGCGAGGGGAGTTTTCGATCGCTGCATTGACCGCCGGCGTGGCGACGGAGATTCATCCGGAGCGGTGGGGCGCCTGGTACAACCAGGCTTCGGCGTACGCGCGCGCGGGAAACGCGAAGGCAGCGCT
>DASVUA010000156.1:0-5160 GCA_036387295.1 Thermoanaerobaculia bacterium
CCCCCCCGCCGCTCCACCGGAGACGTCGGCGGAGGACGCACTCCTACGACAGCGCCCGCACGTGCTCGTCGACACTCGCGGCGAGGCCTTCCAGGTCGTAGCCGCCTTCCATCAGCGAGAAGACGCGGCCGTCGCAATGGCGCGCTGCACATTCGACGATCCGCGTCGTGAGCTCGCCGTATGCCCCTTCAGTGACGTTCATCCCGCCGAGGGGATCGAGACGGTGGGCGTCGAAGCCGGAGGAGAGAAGGATCGCGTGCGGCTGGTACTCGTCGATGGCACGTACCACGGCGTCCTCCGTCGCGCGCAGGAACGCCGCGTCGCCTTCGCCGCCGGCGAGCGGCAGGTTGAGCGTGAATCCGCGACCTGCGCCCGCGCCGATCTCGTCTGCCGCGCCGGTGCCGGGATAAAACGGAAAGCGGTGGATCGAGGCGTAATAAACGTCGTCGCGCTCTTCGAAGATGTGCTGGGTGCCGTTGCCGTGATGCACGTCGAAATCGAAGATGAAGACGCGCTCGATGCCAGGCTGCTCGCGCAGCCATTCGGCGACGCACGCGATCGTGTTGAAAAAGCAGAAGCCCATCGCTTCGATGCGCTCGGCGTGATGTCCGGGAGGGCGCGCGATGACGAAGGCGCGCTCCGATGCCTTCCGGCGCCAGATGTCATCGGCCGCCGCGAGCGACGTCGCGACCGCGGCGCGGGCGGCGGAGAACGTCGCGGACGAGATCGGATTGTCGAGCGAATGAAAGTAGCGATTGCCGGCACGCACGGCGTGCTCGAGATCGCGCTCGTAGGCCGCCGAATGCACCTTCTGGATGATGCGCTGGGTGTCGGGATGCGCGTCGACGTCGGCGATCAGCCGATCGGCGAGGCCGGCGCGGCGAACGCCTTCCGCCGCAGCGTCGAGGCGCGATGCGCGCTCTGGATGGTTGACTCCGGTGTCGTGCCGGCGGGAGGCCGCGTTCGTGTAGATCTTCAACATCGATGTGAGACTATGCGGGGCGTTGAAGCGCATTTTACAGATCGCGGCGATCGTCGCCCTGACGGTCTTTTTCCTCTGGCTCTTTCTGAGAAACGCGAATCTGCGGGAGGTGGGCCAGATCCTGAGAGGCGCCGATCTGGTCTGGATCTTCATCGGCTTCGCCGTGAATGCGACGGCTCTCGTTCTGCGCACGGTGCGCTGGCAGACGCTGCTCGATCCTGAAGCGCCGCCGCCGTTTTATGCGACGTTCTTCGCCAACACCGTCGGCTACATGCTGTCGACGATCCTCCCCATCCGCGCGGCCGACGTGGCGCGTCCCGCGCTGCTGGCGCGGCGAACGTCGCACCGTTTTTCCGGCGCGCTGGGGACGGTGCTCACCGAGCGCGTGCTCGATCTCGCCAGCATCCTCGGGCTCTTCATCTATTTCGCGTTCCGCCGCTGGAACGAGTTCTCGCACGACCGCGCGATCGCGGCGTGGTTCTACATCGTCCGCGGCGGTGCGATCGCGGCTGCTGCCCTTCTGCTCGCGCTGACGTTTCTCATCATCGGCCTCACGTTCTTCCGGCCGAAGGTGCGGGCGTTCCACGTCCGCCTCGGAAAGTTGCTGCCGCAGCGCTTCCGTGCGGCCTGGATGCACTTTTTCGACGCCTTCACCGAAACGCTGGAGATCGCGAAGAACCGCCCTGTTTTCGCGAAAGTCGTCCTCTGCACGATCGGCGTGTGGGCCTGTCTCACTTCGCAGTTCTGGTTCGCCGCGAAAGCGGTGCAGCATCCGCTGCCGTTCGATTCGAGCTTCTTCGTCACCGGCGTGACGACGGTGGGTCTCGCGATTCCGACCCCGGGCGGCATCGGCGGATTTCACAAGGCGTGTCAGCTCGTGCTCACGCGCTTTTACGGCTTCGACATCGATTCGAGCGTCGCCGTCGCGGTGCTGTTCCACATCATCGGAACGCTGCCGGTGCTCGTCCTCGGCGTCGCCTTGTTCGCACGCGAAGGGGTCCGCTGGAAAGACGTGACGAAGGGCGAGCCGGAAACCGAAACGGCCGGCGCCGACGAGAAGTGACCGCGCGTCCTCGCCGCGGCGTTGAGGTTGCGCTGCGCGTTCCGTGATATACCCGCCGCCGTTATGCGGTGCCCGTTCTGCGGGAATCTCGAAGACCGCGTGGTCGACTCCCGCGAGGGGCGTGAGGGCGACGTCATTCGCCGGCGCCGCGAGTGTGCGCGTTGCGAGCGCCGTTTTACCTCGTACGAAAAGATCGAGCTGCCGACGTTTCAGGTCGTCAAGCGCGATCAACGCCGCGAGCCCTACGACCGCAACAAACTGATGCGCGGTCTGCAGATCGCCTGTCGCAAGCGGCCGGTGCCGCAGCTCGAGCTCGAGCGCGTCGCCGACACGATCGAGTCAGCGATGGCCGATGCGGCGGAGCGCGAGATCTCGGCGCAGCAGCTCGGCACGATGGTCATGGACCGGCTGCGCGAGCTCGATCCTGTTGCGTACGTTCGCTTCGCGTCTGTCTATCGCCGGTTCGAAGATGTAGATGCTTTTGTGAAAGAGTTGCATCGACTGAAGTAAGGATTTGACGGGTACAGCCATTGCACGGAATGCGTGTTGGTTCTCCCTGAAGAGGTCAAGAAAAGAATGACTGACGCGAACGAAACCGCGAAAGAAGAAGCCATCAAGATTCCCGATGTCCTTCCGGTGCTGCCGCTGAAGGACCTGGTGATCTTTCCGTTCATCATCGTCCCGTTGTCGGTGTCGCGCGAGAAGTCGATCAACGCGGTCGATCAGGCACTCGCTGAAAACCGCGTCATCATGCTGACGGCGCAGAAGGACTTTCAGAACGAAGATCCGGGCGAAGAAGATCTGTATCGCACCGGCACCGTCGCGATCATCATGCGGATGCTGAAGCTGCCCGACGGCCGCATTCGCATTCTGGTGCAGGGGCTGTCGCGCGCACGCATCGATTACTTCATCCAGACCGCGCCGTTTTTCAAAGCGAAGATCACCCGCATCGAAGAGCCGGTCACCAAGGACCGCGGCCTGGAAGTGGAAGCGCTGATTCGCGCGGTCAAACAGAACCTCGACCGCGCCGTTTCGCTCGGCAAGAACATCTCGCCCGAGGTGATGGTGATCGCCGCCAACCTCGACGACCCGGCGCGCCTCACCGATCTCGCCGCGTCGAACCTCGATCTCAAGCTCGAAGAAGCGCAGGGCATTCTCGAGACGATCGATCCGGTCGAGCGCCTCAAGAAAGTCAACGACATGCTCACCCGCGAGATCAACCTGCTCACCATGCAGCAGGAGATCTCGTCCGCAGCGCAGGGTGAGATGAACAAGTCGCAACGCGAGTACTTTTTGCGGCAGCAGTTGAAAGCGATTCAGTCAGAGCTCGGCGAAGGCGAAGAGCTCGCGGAAGAAGTCGAGAATTACCGCAAGAAGATCGAAGAAAAAGCGATCCCGCAGGAAGCGAAGGAAGAGATCGAGAAGCAGATCAAGCGGCTCGAGCGCTCGCATCCCGATTCCGCGGAAACGTCGATCATCCGCACCTATCTCGACTGGATGACCGGCCTGCCGTGGGGCGTGATGTCTGCCGACAATCACGATCTCGCCCGCGCGCGCCAGATCCTCGATGAGGATCACTACGATCTCGAGAAGATCAAAGAGCGCATCCTCGAATATCTCGCCGTCCGCAAACTGCGCGGCGCGAAGATGAAGGGTCCGATCCTCTGCTTCGTCGGACCTCCCGGCGTCGGCAAGACGTCGCTCGGCCGTTCGGTCGCACGCGCGCTCGATCGCAAGTTCGTCCGCATCTCCCTCGGCGGCGTGCGCGATGAAGCGGAAGTCCGTGGCCATCGCCGTACGTACGTCGGCGCACTTCCGGGCCGCATCATTCAAGGCATCAATCAGGCGCAGACCGGCAATCCGGTCTTCATGCTGGACGAAGTCGACAAGATCGGTGCGGACTATCGCGGCGATCCGTCGTCCGCGCTGCTCGAGGTGCTCGATCCCGAGCAGAATTTCTCGTTCCGCGATCACTACCTCGGCGTGGCGTACGACCTGTCGAACGTCATGTTCATCGTCACCGCGAACGTGCTCGACACCATCCAGCCGGCGTTCCTCGACCGCATGGAAGTCATCCGTCTCTCCGGCTACACCGACGAAGAGAAGCTGATGATCGCCAAGCAGCACATCATCCCGAAGCAGATGGAAGAGAACGGGATCAAGGAGACACCCGTCACCTGGACCGATTCCGGCGTCATGCGCGTCATCACCGGCTACACGAAGGAAGCGGGTCTCCGTAACCTCGAGCGCGAAGTCGGGACCATCTGCCGCAAGATCGCCGTGCAGGTCGCCGAAGGAAAGACCGAGCAGCAGTACCGCATTACTGATGCGAACGTCGACAAGTACCTCGGGCCGATGAAGCATTTCGCCGAGGAGCTGCTCGAGCGCGATCAGGTCGGTGTTGCCACCGGGCTCGCGTGGACTGCAGTCGGCGGCGACATTCTCTTCATCGAAGCAACGGCGGTTCGTGGCAAAGGCAAGCTCTCACTCACCGGCCAGCTCGGCGATGTGATGAAGGAGTCGGCGCAGGCGGCGCTCACGTACGCGCGAGCGCACGCTGACGAGCAGGGGATTCCGGCCGATTACTTCGAGACGCACGACATTCACATTCACGTTCCGGCGGGCGCGATTCCGAAAGACGGACCGTCTGCCGGCATCACGATCACGACCGCGATCATCTCGGTGCTCACCGGCCGTCCGATTCGCCGCAACGTTGCGATGACGGGCGAGGTGACGCTCCGCGGCGACGTGCTGCCGATCGGCGGCGTGAAGGAAAAAGTGCTCGCCGCACGTGCGGCGAAACTGAACACCGTCATTCTGCCGAAGCTGAACGAGCGCGATCTGATCGACGTCCCCGAGCCGATCAAGCGCGACATGACGTTCCACTTCGTCGAGCATGTCGAGGACGTGCTCGACATCGCCATGCTCGAGCGCACCGCCGCCGAGCAGAAGACCACCGATCGCGCCGGCCGCGAAAGCCACCCGCTGCCGGAGCCCGAGCCCGCAACACACGGACACGTCCCCCCAGTCGGACAGGCATAAACAAAAAAGGCGGGCCGAAAGGCCCGCCGTTTTGTTCGCCGTGGTCTCTGTGTTCTCTGTGGAGCGGCGGGGG
>DASVUA010000157.1:0-2428 GCA_036387295.1 Thermoanaerobaculia bacterium
AGACCATCTCGCGCCAGGTGAATCGCTGCTTGTCGAGGTCGACACCTCGCTCGTTCATCAGATCCAAAGCCATCGGAACCCTCCGTTTACGACGTGCGGAGACGGTTCACGAGGGGTGCCACGATTTGCACGTGCCGCAAGAGTCCGGCACCCATGGTTGCGTCTGGTGAATGGATCTCAGTCGCGCGCGGCGGCGTCCGGCACCGGGATGCCGAGGAGCGCGCGCGCCGTCTGTTCGGCCAGGGCGAGATCTTCGTCGATGGAGGCGATGGCGAGATCGCGCGCTTTCTCCATCAGGTCGTAGTCGCGCAGGATGTGCCCCATCCGGAAACGCATCGCTCCCGACTGTCGCGTACCGAGGAACTCGCCGGGGCCGCGGATCTGAAGATCGTGCTCGGCCACTTCGAATCCGTCGCGTGATTTCTCGAACAGCGCCAGACGATCTTTCGTCTCGCCGGAAGCTTTCTCGTCGCGCAAGAGGATGCAGTACGACTTCCGTTCGCCGCGGCCGACACGGCCGCGCAACTGGTGGAGCTGCGAGAGTCCGAAGCGGTCGGCATCGACGATGAGCATGATCGACGCGTTCGCGACGTCGATTCCGACCTCGATGACGGTGGTTGCGACCAGAATGTCGATCTCGCCGCGCTTGAAGCGCTGCATCGTCTCTTCTTTCTCGGCAGGCTTCATCCGTCCGTGCAGCATCGCCACGCGGCGGTTCGGGAAGCGCTGCTGCGTCGTTTCGAAGCCCTGCGACAGCGGCTTGAGGTTCGACTTTTCGGACTCTTCGATGATCGGGTAGACAAAGTACGCCTGCGCCCCTTCGCCGATCTGGTCGTCCACGAAGTCGTACACGCGATCGATGTCGTACGACGAGCGGACGGCGGTCTTGATCCGCTGCCGGCCCGGCGGCAGCTCGTCGATGACGGAGAGCTCGAGGTCGCCGTAGATGGCGAGGGCGAGCGAGCGCGGGATCGGTGTGGCGGTCATCACGAGGATGTCCGGCATCTCCCCTTTCGAGAAAAGCTTCTGGCGCTGCTCGACGCCGAAGCGATGCTGCTCGTCGACGATCGCGAGGCCGAGGGATTTGAACTGGATCTTCTCCTCGAGCAGCGCGTGCGTGCCGACCACGAGCTGAATGTAGCCATCGCGCAGGCCGGCGATCAGCGTGCGGCGCTCGCCGGCCGCCATCGAGCCGGTCGCACGCGCCATGACGACCGCCTGGTCAGTGGAATGGCCGCCCGGCGAACCGAGCAGCTGACGGATGCGTTGAAAGTGCTGCTCGACGAGGATTTCGGTCGGCGCGAGCAGCGCGACCTGATGGCCGTTGCGGATCATGATCAGCGCGGCGATCAAGGCGACGATCGTCTTGCCGCTGCCGACATCGCCCTGCAGCAGGCGGTACATCGGCCGCTGGCCGCGGAGGTCGGCGGCAATCTCGCGCAGCACACGCTTCTGCGCGCCGGTGAGCTTGAACGGCAGGACGCGCTTGACCTCTTCGCGAAGCGCGTCGTCGATCTCGATGACGCGCGACTTCTTCTGCGTCTCTTCCGTGGCGCGCCGGACGCGAAGCGCGAGCTGGAACGTGAAGAACTCCTGCACGATGACCCGCAGATGCGCGGGCGAGCGCTGGCCGAGAAACTCTTCGCTCAGCTCTTCCGGCCGGTGCAGCGCGCGGATGGCGGTCTGCAGATCGATGAGGCCGAGGCGCTCGCGCAGGTTGGGCGGAAGCGGATCGTCGAGGAGCGGGAGCGTTTCGAGCGCGACATCGACGATCTTGCGCAGCGCTTTGACCGGGATGTTGCCGACTTTCGAGTAGATCGGGACGATCGCCCCTTCCTCCTCTTCGTCACCTTCGAACTTTTCCCAGTCGGGGCTCTCGATCGTCAGCGAGCGCCCGCCGGAAGCGCGCGGCGCGCCGAAGACCGCGAGGCGGTCGCCCTGCTTGATCTGCTCTGCGAGAAAACCCTGGTTGAACCAGATCAGCTTCACCGAGCCGCTGCCGTCGTCGAGGATCGCTTCGAAGAGCTTCATCCGCTTCCGCGGCGAGATGCTGGCGCGAGCGGAAACGATGCGGCCGCGGATCAGCACCGGCACGTCGATCGATCGCCCCAGATCGGCGATCCGCGCGGGATGCCGCCGGTCTTCATACCGGAAGGGGAAAAAGTAGAGCAGATCGCGGACGGTCTCGACGCCCGCCGCACGCAGCAGCTCGCCGCGTCCGGTTCCGACGCCTTTGACGAACTGAATCTCGGTCTGCGGGGTGAGCGGTGGCACGTCAGTAATTGTGCGGGCGGTGGGCGGTCGTGCGGCGTTTGTCTACGAGCGGTGGGGATTGGGTGTCAGTGGTCGGTTATCAGTTGTCGGTTGTCTGCGATGCATCAGTCAATCGGCGAACATCACAGAGAACCGACAACTGACAACCGACAAC
>DASVUA010000158.1:0-6012 GCA_036387295.1 Thermoanaerobaculia bacterium
GGCTGGCTAAGAGCCCGCCGCTCCACTGGAACCGACGCCGCTCTTACTGCGGCTTGCAGACGAAGAAGAGCTTCACGGTCTGCGCTTCGACCGCATCGGCTTCGCCGTACGGATCGAAGTCGATGACCTCGAGAGGCACGAGGTTCGCCTCGGCGAGCGCTTTCGTGATCTCCCGCTGGCTGTAGGCGCGCTGGCGGTGTTGTTCTCGGATCTCGACGCGCTTGCCGTTCATGTCCGCCCACCCCGTCACCATCGCGCGCCCTGTTTTTTCGCGCGAGCGGTACGTGGTGGCGATCTCGAGATGGTAGTCGCGCCCTTTGGCGATGAATGGATCCGAGATGCCCCACACCTCGGGGTAAATCTCAGGGTGATTCATATCGAAGAAAAAGAGCGAGTCTTCATCCATGACGCCGCGCACGGAGCGAAACGCGGCAGCAAGATCGGCGGCATCGAGCAGATGATTGAGGCTGTCGTACAGACAGGTGATGCGCGCGAATCTGCCGCGCAGCGGGAGCGCGCGAAAATCGCCGGCGGCAAGGCGCGGCGCACGCGCGCGCGCCATCTCCAGCATCGCCACCGAGGCATCGACGCCTGTCGATTTCCAGCCGCGCGAGCGAAAGTACTCGACGGCCAGCCCCGTGCCGCAGGCGAGATCAAGGTGCGTCCGCTTCGGCGTCGGATAGCGCTCGAGCATGTCGTCGAGCATCCGCTGCGCCGCGCGAAAGAAGCGTTCGCCGAGGGCGCGATCGTAGGCGTACGCGAACGCGCCGTACGCCTCCCCCGCCGTCACTCCGGCCAACGGTAGAAACCCTCGCCTGTTTTTCTGCCGAGCTTCCCCTGCGCGACCATGTCGCGGAGCAGCTGTGGCGGCTCGAAACGTGCGCCGAGCGTCGAAGCGAGGTATTCGGCGATGCCGAGCCGCACGTCGAGGCCGACGAGGTCGGTGAGGCGCAACGGGCCCATGGGATGGTTGTAGCCGAGCTCCATGGCCCGGTCGATATCCTCGGGCGACGCGACACCTTCTTCGAGCATGCGGATCGCTTCGAGCCCGATCGCCACGCCGAGGCGCGACGTCGCGAAGCCGGGGCTGTCGCGCACGATGATCGGCGTCTTCCCCATCTTCTCGGCGATCGCGCGCACCTGATCGACCGTCGCGTCGGAGGTGCGATCGCCGCGCACGATCTCGATGAGCTTCATCAGGTGCGGCGGATTGAAGAAATGCATGCCGATGAAGCGGTCGCGGCGCTCGATGTTCGACGCGAGCTTCGTGATCGAGATCGAGGAGGTGTTCGAGGCGAGGATCGTATCGACGCCGCAAAAGAGGTCGGCCTGCGCGAAGAGCTCGGTCTTGAGCTCGTAGCTCTCAGGAACCGCTTCGATCAGGAGATCGGCGCCGCTGACGGCCGGCTCCAGATCGGGGATCAGCTGTACGCGCGCGATCGCTTCCCGCGCGGCGGCTTCGGTGACTTTCCCCTTCTCGACGCCTTTGCGCAGGATGGAGTCGATGCCGGCGTGCGCGGCGTTGAGAGCGCCTTCATCGACGTCGAAGAGAACGGTGTCGAAACCAGCGACGGCGGAGAGGTACGCGATGCCGCGTCCCATGGTGCCGGTGCCGAGGACGGTGATTTGACGGATGCCCATGCGGGGGCGAGTCTATCAATTGGTTGTCGGTTGTCGGTGGTCAGTTGTCTGTGGGCCGTTCGCGAAGAGGCGCAGTTCGCGAAGAGGCGCAGACAACTGACAACTGAGAACCGAGAACAACAGCGTCAGACGCTCTTCATCGCCAGCGAGAGGATCTCGCGGTGCGTGAAAAAGTTCACGGCCGGGTCGTCGAGGTGGAAGGTGTAGGTGAAACGCTCGTCGTTGTCGGCGATGAACGAGAACTTGTAGTAGCGGCTCTCGAGGCCTTCCACGAACTCTTTGACGCTCGTCGACTGGCCGTTCTCTTCCTCGACTTTCAGCACGCGATACAGCTTGTGCGCGCTGATCGGAAGGTCGTCCGGCGGGTAATGGATGAACTGGATCGCGTAGATCGCTTTCGGCTCGATCTCGCGCTGCGGGTACTCCTGGATCGCTTCGCCGGCCACACCGGTGAACCAGGTCTCTTCTTCCTTGAAGAGGACGAGATTCGCGGAGTTCTCGGTCATCGGCAGCGCGCCGCGATCGAGGTGAATGTGCTGCTCCGGATCGGATGCATCGCGCAACTGCGTGAGGAGCTCGATGAGGTACTGAATGCCTTCGCGCGTGCCGGTGAGTGCGACCTCGTCGTCTTCGTCGGAGATCCAGACGTCGAGCCACGCTTCTTTCGGCAGCTTGACGCGCGTTTCGAGCGTCTCGCGGGTGACGGCGGCAAAGCCGAGGCGTTTCGCGGCGACGAGCAGGAACTCGTTGCATTGCGGATCTTCGATCAGATTCTGACGCGCGTACTCGAGCGCGGCTTCGTACGCACCTTTGCGTCCAAAGTCGTGGCTGAGGTCGAAGGAACTGATGATCTGATCGAGAATCTGGTCGTAGCGCTCGGCGGCGGGACTGGACATAGGTAACACGGCTAAAACGCTGAGAAACCTATCATATTTCCGCGTGCGCCCCAGGCTCGGCGCAGGCCGGAAACGCGCGAGCGGATCAGTCCGACCCGAACTTCGTCTTGTCGGCCTCGTACGTCCGGCCGCGCCACGTCAACTGCCGCTTGACGCCGGTGATCCACATCGAGCGAATCGTGATCCAGTACCAGACGGCGACCATGGGAAGGTGGCCGAACAGGGCATTGTCGAGCCGGTAGCGCAACGCGGTGTAGAGCACGACCCGCGTCGCCACGATCACGCCGACCGTCGCCATGCCGAGGCGATCGCCGGTGAGCGCGAGCGCATACGGCAGCGCGTGCACGAAAATCCCGAAGAGCAGCACGACCGTCGCGACGGCGTAGTTGCGGTTGAAGACGGCGAACGCGTTCTTGGTGAAGCCTTCCACGATCTCGCGGAGACCGTGGTACATCCGGAGCGAGATCAGATCGTCGGCGAGCGCGATCTCGGTGCGGCGGCCGTTGCGGCGGACGAGACGAGCCAGTGCGACGTCATCGACGACCGCGTCTTTGAGCGTCACGTGGCCGCCGATCGCGTCGTAATCGGCGCGGCGAATGAGATTGCCGGGGCCACCGCCGGCGCCGAACACCCAGAGACGCGTCCGATTGGCGAGCCAGAGCGGGAGCATCGTGAACGCGACGACGAGCAGATTCGGCATCGCGACGTGCTCCCAGAACCCGTGCATCTGAAAGTACGGCAGCAGCGAAAGCATCGACGCACCGCTCTCGTCGAGGCGCGCGACGGCGGAGGCGACCGCGTCGCGTTCGTAAATCACGTCAGCGTCGACGAAGAGCAGCAGTTCGCCGGTGGCGCGCTGTGCGCCGAGGTGCAGCGCGTGCGGCTTGCCCAGCCAGCCGGCGGGAGGCTCGAAACCATCCACCACGATGAGGCGCGGGTCGTCGATCGCGCTGAGAATCGAGCCGGTCTTGTCGGTCGAGCGGTCGTTGATGACGATCACCTCGAGCGACGGATAGCTCTGCCGCAGCAAAGCGTAAACGGTGCGCTCGATGGTGCGCTCCTCGTCGCGCGCCGGGACGATCGCGGAGACGCGCGGCGTCGCGCGCGGCATGCGCGGGCGGAGCCGCGGCACGAGCAGCAGGTTGAGCACGGTCCTCACGAGCGTGAGGACCCAGATCGCGAGGACGGCGGCGGAGAGAAAGAAAATCATAGGCGCAGAGCGTGTGAGCGCCCTGCGCCCCGCGCGTTATGCCGTTCCGATGCGCCGCTGCGCTTCGACAGCGTACGGCGACTCCGGAAAGTCATTCGCGATGCGGCGATAGGCCTCGAGCGACTTGTCGTGGTTGCCCTGCACCTCGTGCGCCTGAGCCATGAGGACGAGCAGCGCGTCGCCGGGAAGGACCGGTTCGGTCTTGGCGAGCTCGGCCTGCAGCTCGGTCGCAACCTGCGCCGCTTCGCCGCCTTCGATGCGGAGCTGGTAGAGGCTGAAGCGTGCGATGCCGACCAGGATGTGGTCATCGTGCTCGTCGACGAACGCCTGCAGCGACTTCCGCGCCGCCGGTGCGTCGCCGCGGCTCATGGCGATGCGCGCGAGATAGAGGCCGGCGATGTCGCTGGCGTCGCTGCCGGAGTACTCGGCCTGCACCGCCTTGAACTGCTTCTCGGCGGCGGAGCTGCGCTCGGGCTCCGTCTTGAAGCGCGGTCCGGTCGGCGCCGGCTGGCCGGCCGGCGGATCGCCGACGGGTGCGTCGAACGTCTCGATGGCGGTCGAAAGGGCCTGCTGCGCTTTGAGCTCGCGCGTGCTGCGGTAGAAGTAAATGCCGAAGACGATCAGTGCAATCGCGAGCGCAGCGCCTGCGATGGCGAGGAGGCCGCGCTGATTCGCGCGGGCCTTCGACGACAGTACGCCGATCTCGTCGACAAACTTGTCGTGTCTGAGGTCATGCCGATGTTGACGATCCATGAGGGGAACAGCCTCCGTAAGAAGAGGGGTGACTCTAATTCAGGCGCGAGGAACCGTCAATTCGGAGCGGGGATTCCCCCGCTCCGCCTTGCGCGTCGCGCGCAGGGTTGCGCCGATTTTCATCGACCGGACATGCGAGTCGAAAAAAAACTACAGATAACTGGCAACTGAACGACCGACAACACTTACAATGCGCGGCACACCCTTCCTCTCGATTTCCCAGGGCACTTACATTGCAATGCGGCGAGCCAGAATTCGACCTCTTTTTCAGAACGGGAGCACCATGATCGCGCGGCGCGCGTTAACGGTTTCGGTCCTCGTACTCCTCTCCATCACCGCGTTCGCAGCTCCCCGCCGCGGTGAGCCGGACGCTCCCACGGCGATGGTGCTCTGCTACCACATCGTCGAAGCTCCGGCGGCTCCGCGCATGCACATCGATCGCGAGACGTTCCGCCAGCAGCTCCGCTATCTGGAGATGACCGGCTACAACGTGGTGCCGCTGCGCCACGTGCAGGAGTACGTCACGGGCAAGCGCGCCTCGCTCCCGAAGAACGCGGTCGTCATCACCATCGACGACGGGTGGCGCAGCACATATACGGAAGCCTTTCCGGAACTGCAGAAACGCAAATTTCCGTTCACGGTGTTCATTTATCCGAACATCATCGGCAAGACGTCGAACGCTCTGACGTGGGAACAGATCCGCGAGATGTCGAACGCGGGTGTCGACATCCAGAGCCACGCGCTGTCGCATCCGTTCCTCACCAGGCGCAAGCACCGCAACATGACGGACGAGCAGTACGCGGCCTGGCTGCGCAAAGAGCTGGCCGAATCGAAGCGCATCCTGGAGAAGGAAGCGGGCAAGAAAGTTCAGTTCATCGCCTACCCCTACGGCGATTACGACGACCGCGTGGCCGAGGCTGCCGGGAAGGCCGGCTACACCGCTGCCCTCACCTGCGACTTCGGCCCAGTGCGCAAGGGAAGCGATCCGCTGCGGATGAAGCGGTTCGTGATCGACGACAAGATGGATTTCGCGGAGTTCCGCAAGTACCTCGGCGCGTCGCCGATGCAGCTCGCCGAGATGACGCCGAAGACCGGCGCGGTGAATCCAGCTGTGAAGACGATCTCCGCCAGGATCCCCGGCTTCCAGAATCTCGATCCCAAGTCCGTCGGCATGGCTCTCCTCAGCCTCGGATCGACTGTGCCCTACTCGTACGACGCCCGCAGCGGCGAGGTCACGCTTCGCCTGCAGGACGCGCTCGCGTCGATGAAATCGAAGTACCACCAGGCCGTGGTCTGGGCCACCGACCGCACTACCGGCAAGCGCGTCGAAGCGACGTGGGTGTTCCGTCTCCCCGACCCGAACGCGCCGCCGCCGAAGCCGGCGCAGCAACCTGCAGCCGCTCCCGCAAAAGTAGTCGCCGCATCGATGATCCCCGGCGCCGTCAGCCCCTCCGGCGGCTTGCCGAAAAAGTAGCGCGGCTCTCGGTATTGCGTTCCTGTGGAGCGGCGGGG